>CAJXXT010000001.1 GCA_913063495.1 uncultured Gammaproteobacteria bacterium
AACGTGCGTATTTTTGAATATCAGCCACGTTTTTTGCATATGAAAGTTGCTCTTATTGATAACTGGAGCAGTATTGGCTCATGTAACTTTGATCGCTGGAATTTACGTTGGAACCTTGAAGCCAACCAAGAAATCATTGACGCTGATTTTGCCAGAAAAGTCGAACACATGATGCTTGAAGATTTTACGCATTGCCAATGTATTGATCGAAAAACCTGGCCCTCCCGATCGTGGTTCCAACAGTTTCGAGAACTATTTTGGTCAACCATCGGAAGGGTAATCTCCAAATTATTTTTCCATTAGCCTAGCCTTAAGGCCGGCTATTTCTGCACGCCGCCCCTTATCTGCAACAGGGCGATCACTACGATCTGAGGCATTCTCCGCTATGTCTAAATAACCTCTTGCCTCTTTTTTACGTCCTTGATTTATCAAAAAATCTGCATAAAAAAAGTTAGAATCGATCCCCTTAGGGTTTATTGCCAATCCTTTTTTAAGAAATTCTTCAGCCTCACTATCATCACCAAAACTTAATGGCCAGCCAGGCACTTGATAATACAGAACACCTAAACTGGTATAGGCAGAGCCATTGAGTGCACCCGCATCAAGCTCCAACGCTGTCTCTAGATTTTCCTTGGCCTCTTTAATTACCGACAAAGCAGATAGCCCTCCAACTTCACCAGCATACGTGCTATTAATAATTCCTCGCCAGATCCAGAGCTCAGCATTCTCAGGGTGTGCCTCCGTTAAGTGCTCTGCCTCTTCTCGCAATGATCCAAACATTCCCTCTCGCTCTTCACTTTGTTGTTGATAACGAATGTCTGCCCACTGCCTATAAAGGGTTTGAACGTCCGCAGCCTGCGATACAGCCACAGTTGCACTTAGAATTACAAAAACACTTACCTTACATAGAATATTTAACATGATACCTTTCCTCTCACTTATCAATATATGTGTTAACTGTCTTTCTGCTCAGTCATTTCTAACGGGGTATATTTTGTGAACTTTTGAATTCGATGCTTGGTGCTGGTACAGATGCTAAATAGCGGCGAATGATCGGTAACTGTTTAATAATAGAATTCGCTACAACCCCTGGAAACAGCGCATTCATACGAACAAAAAACTTTTCTGGCCAACCAAGATAAACTCGTCGACGATCTTTTTGTACAGCCCGCAATATCTGCTCAGCAACCCATAGAGGGGAGTCTGTTTTAACCCCAAGAGCATCATTCATAGCCATCACTTGCTGACTGTTAATTGCCGTTTGTGTCGCTCGAGGTGCGATGTAACATACATCAACATTGGTATCCGCTAGTTCCCTTGAAAGTGCCTCATTAAAACCGCGTAAACCAAACTTTGAGGCGCAGTAAGAGGTAAATCCAGGGTAGCCTATAGACCCAAAAGTAGACCCGATATTAACAATCAGTCCACGCTCCGCCGCTTTCAAGTAAGGTAATAATTGTTTTGTTAATTTCATCGGAGATATAAGGTTAATGTGCAGCAACCGTTCAATTGCATCATCTGACTGAACATTAAATGCTTCAAATTCACTAATACCTGCATTATTAATCAACAAATCTACGTGACCCAACATGTGTGCCACCTGTTGCACATCGAAAATACCTTCTGAAGTCCCTAGGTCTGCAACAACAACATCACAAACGCCCCCCATTTCTCTAACAGCATGGGCAATCTGCGCCAATTTCTGTTGATTTCGACCGATGATAACAAGGTGGGCCCCCTGCTCTGCTAGCGCTCCCACGATTGCCTCTCCAATACCACCAGATGCCCCTGTTAGCACCACGCGTTTGCCTTTAAGCTGCATGTCGCATCTCCCGTAATGGCAGTGAACGAAATATATCGGCATATAAACGATAAAACATTTTGCTTCCATGAATAATCGCATCTTGATCTTGTTTGCTTTCAATTTTATTCATCAAGTTCTCGAAGAATTTAATGTGCTCTATATCCAGGCTGCCATGAGAAAACAAATAGCTGAATGCTTGGTTAGGCAGCCCTAATACTTGTTGAATTTTCTCTCCCGCCCCTGTTGCCGTTGTTACGCTAGTGCCCTCAAGGACATGTACCATGCCGAAGAAACTTACCGGGTTCATACGAGCAATCGCGTCATAGGCATAAGACACCATTAATTCCGTCGATGGATCGGGTCTTTCTGCTCTCACCACTTCTTTATCGGCACCACACGCGGCAATATCATTTAATATCCATTCTTGGTGCCCCGTTTCCTCTTCAATGTATTCACCAACGGCAACACGTAACCATTCATGACTTTCTGCTAATCTAGCACCACATGCCATAAGCAAAGGAACGGTATGTTTTACGTGATGGTAAGCTTGTCCTAAAAAAGCAATATACTGATCCAATGTTATATCTCCACTCATTGCATCCTTGATAATGGGTGTTGAAAGTAACGCTGTACGTTCTTGTTCTGTTTCTGTTTGTAATCGATCAAAAAAATTCATGTTATTTCTCCAATAATAATGTTTTTAGTAACTATATTTCTATTAGCCATACTTTTAGTGTCCATTTTCATAACTATATTTCTACGCTGCCTCTGTGTTCTGTAATAGCCCTTTATGAGTCAACTGGTATTCCGTTGAATAAACCTGAGATATCTCTCCGTGATAGGTGTCGATAATCACTTGTCTTTTCAAGCGTCCATTGCCCGTTAATAAACCGTTAACGGGGGTAAATGGTTGTACCGATGGAATTACGTATTTAATTTGGGCGTAATCCGGTAATGATTGATTAACCATTTGAACAACATCATCCATTTGATCTAGCGTTACGTTTTGCATCGCCGCTGTGACAATTGCCACGTTAAACGCTTGACCATCACCCACAACAATCACTTGGCCAATAATTGGATTGGCACTTAGTTTTGCCTCTACCCACTCAGGCGATATATTCCTTCCAAAAGAAGAGATAATGAGATTTTTCTTTCGCCCGCTAATCACGAGAAAACCTTCGTCATCAAAATATCCCAAGTCACCTGTCGCCACAGACAGCGGCACCGGTGGCGCCGGTTCTATTTGCATTTCATTTAGGTAACCCGAATATGCATTACCTGAAACCATTACCTCGCCATCTTCGGAAATAGATACATTGACATGCCCAAGCGGCTTGCCCACGGTTCCAGATTTGCTTGCGGAAGGTCGATTTAGCGCGACAACAGAGCCACACTCTGACAACCCATAACCTTCATACACAGGAAGCCCAATAGCCGTTGCTTTCTCCAACAATTCTGGCGATACCTTCCCTCCTCCTACGGCAACAAAGCGCAATGCTTTTAGCACTACCCCATGATGGGTCATTAGAAAAACAAGTGCTTTTAGCAATTCCGGCGTCAAAATCAGGCTTTCTGTGCGACTTTCAACAAGCGCTTCTGCCCATGTATGAATATCCAAACCACTAGAGCCACCAATACCTAACTCAGCCTGAGTTTTGAGAATAACCGTGCCACCTTTTAACAGTGGTAAATATACGCCCGCCAAATTTTCTAATAATGTTGCTAATGGCAACGTACACAAATGTGTTATGCCACCCGGTTGTTCCACCGCATCTGACAACGCTTGTAATGTTTCATCAATAACACTCGAAACCAGACATACGCCTTTAGGTTGGCCAGTAGACCCCGAAGTATAAGTAATTTTTGACGGCACTAGTGATACTGGCATTGACAATATTGAACACTCCGTCAACATCATTATATAAAACGAAAAATCCAATGAAGTGGAGCCCATTAGTACGTCAGTAGAGTCTACAGAAATAAGCGTATCCAAAAGCAAAGCATGACTACTTAATACTGCTTGCACTCCACTCTGATTCACTAAGTGTTGCTGTTGCTCCTTAGAAAAAAATAAAGGCACAGGCACCACCGTTGCGCCGATCATTTGCCCCGCCAAATCTGCAATCACCCACGCCGGTGAATTATCTTCCAATATCGCAAAACGGCTAATACCTAATTCGCGTAATTGCTTCGCTAGCTGTTCAATCTGTTGAAGTAACTCTGAATAACTTAACACCAACGAAGAAGTTTGGATTGCCACCTTATTAGGATGTTTATTAATGTGGCGTTGCAATGCTCGAATAAGGAGGGTTGTTGGTGACATGTCAGGTAATCCAACTTGCTTCAAATTTATCATATTAAAACCCCTCTCTATGAGGGACAGGGGCTCTATCCAACAATTTTCTTAACACTGGATTGGCCAACAACTGTTGCAAGCCATAACCTATATTGCCTGCAACAACGATCGGCTTATGTTCGTAGTAACTACCCCAATCTTCCATTCCATTTTCTAAATCACCCTCGCGGGCATCACCAAGAAACACCAGTTCCAGCCCCAATTTTTTAAACGTATTAAGCAATAGGGGGGTTGATGTAAAAACAACCCAAGAGAAGGATCCCTCATGAAAATATCGACACAACGATAAAATCAAACGTCTAAAACTACCTGGAGAAGTCGAAGCAAGATTACCTACCTCTACAACTGATGCTCGATCGATGGGTTCATCAACATTCCGGCAATGTGCAATTACTTGTTCTACGGGAGCAGGTAAATATTGCTCCAAATACAAGGGGGCCTCATCGGCAACGTGATAACCAACCACTGACTTAAGAGTGCCCTGGTCATAAGATAAAATATGGCGTCCCAGGAAGTACCCAACCGCCGCCCCATACTCTGAGCTAAACCGTTTAGCAATAAATTGCTCGGCCTCTGGACGTAAAATACTTGTCTCATCAATATCAACTAACCCGTTACTTATTGATTGAGGAGCAAACTGAAACGTCTCGCTTGAAGATCGGTGTAACTGAACTTTTGAAAACATCATGAACAACCTCTCGATAACTTGATATCCATCGTAATATTGAATTCTTAAGAGAGGATTAAGATATATATGAAAAAGGCAGGTTTTTGCGGGATGTTCTTAAGGTAGGGTTCTTCGATACATCACCCTATTTTCGGTAAAACGGCGATGTCCAATATTATTTTCTGTCATTTGCTAGGGTTTGCACTAACCTCAAGTATAAGGGCAGTAAAAAGAGATGTAGTATGGGAATTTTTGCGCAAGATCTCAAAGAAGCAGTTATTCACCCAACGTTAACACAGCTAAACCAGTGGACACCCGCAACCGAAGCATTACTACTCGGCACTGCATTGGTCATGTCCAATCTAGGCGACAGACTTTACTCAGATCATCAAGAGCGGCGCTTTGGACTGTACTTGCTTGATAAAACAAGTCACCGAGAAGTCTGGGACAAACACCTTGCATTTGATAGCGACCTTGCCAGCACTATACGAGGCTTTGCGTCACAACGCGCCTTTCTAGTAAACCCTGAACAAGAATTAGTAACCAACTTGTCCTATGCTACCGCAATGGCTTGGGCAACGTATGATTGCAAACTTAGTCATTCTGGGCCCGATGCATTTCCTGATGACCCGTGCAACCTTCATGCTCTTGCTATCTGTTGGTTTGAAAACTACCCACACAACGGTCTATCAAACTTAACAAAAGATGAAGCCATAGCAACATTCATAGCGGGCATGCACAATATAATACAAGCACCCCGAGGCAAACCTCAGCTCGTCGCTTAATCACTAAAAACGCTTAACTGGCTAACAACGCCTCCACATCAGCATCCTGCTCATTGTCCGCAAAAAACATCGGCTCAACATCCCGCATCACCCGAACAATCGCATCTCGAGAATCCCCTTCTGCATCGGGTACAAGCACGTTCGTTGCAACACTGATCCGTATACCAGCATCACTGATCTCATCTTCTTGTAATACTGAAATGGATAACAACCCTTTTCTTAATCGCTTCATTCGTCGAGTAATCTCGGAATTTGAGGCATTTGATAACAACACACAAAAACGCCCACCAGAAATGCGTGCCGCAACATCGTCAGATTCAAACAATATCTTTTTGATCTGACGAGCGACTGACTTTAATAAGTCATCTCCCACATCCGAGCCTCGCATCTGATTGAGTTTTTTAAGAGACTCAATACTTATTGCGACCAATGCAGACTCCTTACGGTTGTGAAACGCCCTATTCCATTTATCCAATACCGCATTTTCGAATGTTCGCCGATTCAGTAAGTGAGTAACGGGGTCTTCTGACAACCGCTCTTTCAACTGAGCATTGTGCAATTTCAACTGATCCCGTTCCATACTGATCAACATCGACTGTAAATGACTCTCTCTCGCACTTCGCTCCATTCGGTAACAAATAACCAAGGATAATGCAGCACCCGCCACAAGAAAAAAAGCCAGAAAAAACCATTCAGCTACTGGTGTGCCATCATAATAAATTGCTGCATTTGATACCCCAAGAATCACCAATGCTCCAAAAAATGCGCTCACAAAGGGCATTCGAATTAAAGCAAAAACAAAAATCTGAACAAAGATAATGGCGGTATAAAATATATGTTTAAACGGGGCAGGATAAGAGATGCAAAACGACAAAATAACAAGCGTTGCAACAAGTGCATTTAAGTTAACAAGAAGGTGCTGATAAATGAGCCGTTTAGAACGTGCAACATAAACATAAGTCGCAATCAACATTCCAATCGAACCTAATCGGCCTAACTCAACGAAGGGGTGAACGGATAGCCCCGACAACCACTGAATGACATGAGCTCCACCAAATAACGCTGCAGCAAATAACGTTGCAACCCGAATCGCATCCCGATACCAAAGTCCATAAGACTGTTGAAACGCATATTCCATCAATTGAGAAAAACGTAAGTTGAACGGCGATGCTTTACGTAACGATGCCAACTCATCAACGACTTGATAGTATTTTCTGTTTTCCACTGCCAATCTCTTTATATCGACGATAGGAGGAAATGACATACATCATTGCCCTTAGAGACCAGCGTTTATACCAGCATCACAAAAGTATTTCTATCATTTGTTGGTAACAGTTGGTTATCATCAAATTTCACTAATCAAGCAAGGACTCTTGATGTGGCACAATCACCCTAGCAGTGCGATTTCTGCCTTGGGTTTTTGCTAAGTATAAAGCCTCATCAGCCATTGCAATCAAATCTCTTTTTGAGAAACCAACAGTAGGTACAATCGCGGCAGCCCCAACACTCACCGTTACCTCGTCAGCCACACTGGAGTTAGGGTGAGCTATTTTTAACCCCTGAATCGCATCACATACTGCTTGAGCTAATTGCTCTGCCTCGCCGATATTAAGCGCGGGTAATATTATCGCAAATTCTTCTCCGCCATATCGTGCGACAAGGTCACCAGGGCGACGCACTAACTCCTCCAACCCCGTTGCGACTTGCTGTATACAGTGGTCGCCTTCCAAATGCCCCAAACTGTCGTTAAAAGCTTTAAAATAATCGATATCTACCATCAACATCGCAATACTGTAACTTCTACGCCTAGCTCTACGCCATTCTTCATCTAGCACTTGATCGAAGTAGCGTCTGTTTGCAATATTGGTTAAGGCGTCATTGTCCGCAAGTGTCTTTAACTTTTCATTGGCTTTACGCAACTCATGATTTTTACGTTGTATCAGAATTTTTTGCAAAAATTCCCGCCGAATCATCTTCTCATAGGTAAACACGGAAAGAAGGCACAACAACACGGCGACAACATTCAATAAGAGATAATACATGACCAAAGGGTTTAACTGCGCCATTGGCAGCAAAACAATACTAGCGAACAGCATGTACAAACTTGAAGTAAACGCCGCGTAATTAAATTGAATACGAGTCGCTGTTAAGCCCCCCATAATCATCGCCAACAAACTGCTTAGATATAAGTGCACTGCCTCCCCATCAACAAGGTTTACCATCAGTAAAGTCGTAATCACAAGGGTGAAGATACCTGCAACAATAAATATCTGTAAAAAACGCTCAACCCAACTAGCTCTAGAAAAAAACAATAATAAGGCCAGTATCGGAGTTCCTACAAAGTAACGAATAGCCCAAACAGGAGAAACACTATCCCCCAGTAAATACCAATCGCACGCTCCATATAAAACATAACTCACTAACAATACGAACAACAAGGCACGCACATAACGGCGATCCCTACGCGCATAAATACGTCGGTACCGCACCTCTAGTGCATCGTTAAAACGCAAATGAAACGAATTAGCAAAAAAACCATTCCCTCCATCTAGATGCAATAAGTCCGTTATGTCCCGTTCTTGTTCCTCTATCATCAAGGTCGCTAAGATTTACCCAATTGTTGTAATATAAACATACCTATAGGAACTATAGTCAAACAAGGTGAACTCATACAGTACATTTAGGTGTATAACAAAAACTGAGGTACTCAAGGCAGACCCCCATGCGAGGCATGGGAGCGAAAATCTTATGTAATCATCCAATGCTGACGTCTAATGCAACCATCTAATGCAGCAATGCGAACAACTTTCTACGAAATTTTGACGTCAACGGGTTGTCTGTTCCCATAAAATCAAATGCAGATAACAATGCTGAACGAGCACCATCTTCTTGGTAAGTTCGATCATTCATCATCACACTTAACAGAAGGTTTAACCCTGTCTCTTCTTGCCCGGAGATTATCAAGTAAACACCAAGATAATATCGAGATTCACTGCCTCCACCATCCGCCTGTATTTGAGATTGATAATGCTGAGCTGATTCAGCTCCGTCTAGCTGGCGCACAAAGAATAGTCGAGCTTTTGCTTTCGGTACCAGAGCATCATCCCCCATATTCTTAATGACGGCCTCTGCATCATCGATACGCTTAGCATCCATTAACACATCTGCGTATAACGCTTGATAAGCCATCACTGCTGGTTGTTCGGTAATAGCTGACTCTAGAGAAGCAATCGCTTCATCCAGCGCCCCCATAGAGACTGCTCTCTGAATTTGGCCAATAAACGGATCTTCTTGCCCGGATGCATCGGCAACCCCGATATGAGGCTCTAACAATTGACGCACTTCAGCATCTTGCTGGGCGCCTTCTAGCTCCCCGGCAAGCTGTCCTTTCACCACTAATTTTAGTGCTGGGATTGCTCGAACACCCAATTGTTGCGCAATGTCTGGCATCGCATCAGAATCTACACGAGCAAGTATAAACTTTCCTTGATAATCATCTGCAATGGTTGCCAAGATAGGAGCCAATAAATTACTCGGCTCGCTCGTAGCGGAATAAAAACTCAATAACACCGGGGTTTGCATAGATTTCTGTAAAACGTCATTAATATTGGTTTGATCAATGTCAATGATATAGGGGTCTGTCATTAATTGGCTCTCTTACTTAATACGGGCTTACTAGATTTATGCTGGTAGCGCGTTTTTTGTTATCTTCGGTTTAGAAGCCCTGCTCCCATCCGTAGACGCTTGTTGTCGCATTCTAGCTTCATTTTGCTGAATTATCTCAAGTAATTGTCGAGCTTGGCTATGACCACTATCTGCAGCTAACGCTAACCAATGTGCTGCATGTTGGTTATCTTGCGCTACCACATCGCAACCTTGCAAGAATGCTTGCCCTAGTAAAAACTGCGCCTTAGGTTCACCGCGTTTTGCAGCCTGCCTCAGATATTCCAATCCATTGCGTTTATCTGCTTTTGCAATGCCCGACTCAAACAAATATTGCCCTAACTGCATTTTCGCTTGTACATGCCCTTGATTCGCTGCGAATTTAAGCAACTTCAACGGCAATGACGATGGGTAAACTCGACCGCCTTTTGTGCACTCCAAACTAATCATCTTTTGGGCAATAATATAAATACAGTTCAACCACCATTCTCCTGGCTGACCGGCTATTTTTGCTTTTTGCTTTTTATACAACTCCATCAGATGCTCCCCTTGCTGACTGATGTACTTACATACCCACTTTATTTTTAGACAACGAATATTACCCATTGACTTACTTTACAGATCACTCTAGCGATGAAAACTATCCACATTTTCTGTGGAAAAGTCTGTGGATGTCTTGGTGAAAAGATGCCCAAACACCCATTTTATAAAGGGCCCCAATAAACTGATCAATTTATGATCTATTTATTTTCCCTTTAAAATCAACAACTTACAATTAACCCCATATAAAATCAATAAGTTAGCTGCACTTGCTTGTGCCATTTCTACGCAATTTTATCAATGTGAACAACTTTTTTGATTTAATAAAGTTATTCACAACCCAGAAACAACAAAGCCGGCATATTTAGTGCCGGCTTTCAATCTATCATTGATCTTTTTTTGTGCTTTTTTTCATGGCTTTTTTGGCCACCGCCTTCTCATTCACTTTCTGCGTTAAGGTTTCTATTTCTTCATTTAACGCAGATATTTTTTCAACAAGATGATCAACATCTCGACGGGTGGGTATGTTTAACCTACCTAAAGCCTTTGAGACACGTAAATCGAACGCTTTTTCTACCTTATTCCATGACCCAGTCGCCTTAGCTTTTACTTCATCGACCTTATCTTTAGCAACATCCAAGCCCTTATCGATATAACCCCGTGTTTTGGTTTCTATCTTTTCACCGTCATGGACAAGGTTATCAAATAACTTGCTGCCCTCTTCTTCAGCTTTTGCATAAGCACCAAGGCCAGCCAACCATATCTGATTGGCTGATTCTTTTACTTTCTCTGCAATGTTGTCAGCATCATCTTTTTTATCTGTCATAACATTTTCTCTCTTTATGAGACCTTCTCTCGAAATCCCAATTTACTTCCCTAAAACTCGAACAAAAATCACCCTATTTAGCCACGTTAACAAGACTAATTAGAATAATCATACTAACCCTAGATAATTCACCGTTTATCACTCAGCAGTTGGTTTCTAGGTGCCTCCAAACCATGTAGAATTCTGCCTCTTCATCCGTCATTGAGTTTTCTTTATGGGCAACAAGAAAAGCCAGTTATTTAAGCACCTGAAACAGCAACTCCCCACCAAAGCTGGTGATACCAAGACCTGGGGGAATCTAAAGGGCAGCGGAACCAGCTGGAGTATAGCGGAAGCCAGCTTACAACATGACGGATTAACACTGGTAATCGCACCAGATACCTTTACTGCACTTCAAATTGAACAAGACTTGGCCTTTTTCTGCGGGGAAGACCACGAGATTTTATCATTTCCAGATTGGGAAACGTTACCTTACGATAGCTTCTCCCCTCACCAAGACATCGTATCTCAGCGTTTAGCAACCTTATTCCGACTGCCTCAAGTAACCAAAGGCACCTTAGTGGTACCTTTAAGCACTGGAATGCACCGAGTCACACCCCACCAGTTCTTAACCGGACGAAGCCTTGTTCTCGATACTGGTCAACAGTTTGATATAGAAATAACTCGTACCCAGCTAGAAGAAAGTGGTTACCGCTGTGTTGATAGCGTATATGACCACGGCGAATTTGCGGTTCGTGGTGCTATTGTTGATATTTTCCCTATGGGCAGCGAGGTTCCTTATCGAATTGAGCTGTTTGACGATGAAATCGACACGCTACGAACCTTTAACCCTGAAACACAACGATCCATTGAAAAAATGGACAGTGTGCGGTTGTTGCCTGCCAAAGAATTTCCCCTAAACAGTGATGCGATCAACCAATTTAAACTTCGCTGGAAAGAGGCCTTTGATGTCGACCATCGCTCATGCCCGGTGTATCAAGATATTAATGACGGAATTGCCTCTGCGGGTATTGAATATTACTTACCATTATTTTTCAATAACACCGAAACACTCTACGATTATCTGCCCGAAAACACCTTAATCATCACCCCAGAAAAGCTCGATGCTGCTGCCACCCATTTTTGGAACGATTGCCATGTTCGCTATGAAGAGCTGCGACATGACACTATCAAACCCATATTGCCCCCCAAAGACCTTTTCTTACCGGTTGATTATTTCTTTTCGCAACTGAAAAACTTTAAGCGAATATCCATACAAGCGGCTCCTGTAGAAGAAAAAGTTGGACGCTATTCGTTACCCTTAGAGGCTCCTCAGGAGCTTTACATTGATGCAAAGGCCCAACAACCATTAGCCAAGCTAGAAAATTTCTTAATTGACGCAAAAGACAAAAACGTTCGTGTATTATTTTGTGCTGAATCCGCTGGCCGTAAAGAAACACTACTCGAATTGCTGGGGCGCATTAGAAATCACCCCAAAAACACAACCTCTTGGCACGATTTTTTAGCTGATGATGCGTCACATTCCATTATTATTGGCCCTTTGGCAGAAGGCCTTGTTATTGGTAACGACACGCCCATAACAGTGATTACTGAAAGTCAGCTGTTTGGTCAACGTGTTATGCAAACACGCCGTCGAAAGAAAACCGATGATCAATCAGACAATATCATCAAAAACCTCACCGAACTCAAAATGAACGCACCCGTGGTTCACCTTGATCATGGTGTTGGCCGCTACAAAGGTCTCCAGTCTCTTGATATTGACGGTCAGGCTCAAGAGTTTCTAACACTCGAATACGCCAAAGAAGCCAAGCTATATGTCCCCGTTTCATCCCTGCACCTCATCAGTCGTTATTCCGGAGCCGATGAAAACTCAGCCCCGTTACACCGATTAGGTACAGACCAGTGGAGCAAAGAGAGACGTAAAGCCGCAGAACAGCTCCACGACGTTGCAGCAGAACTGTTAAACATATACGCACGCCGAGCCGCCAAACAAGGCCATGCTTTCAAGCTTAACAAACTTGATTATGAGCTATTTAAAGAAGGTTTCCCTTTTGAAGAAACCCCCGACCAGCAAACCGCCATCAACTCTGTTGTTAACGATATGCTGTCTATACAACCCATGGATCGTTTGGTCTGTGGTGATGTTGGTTTCGGTAAAACTGAAGTGGCCATGCGCGCAGCCTTTATTGCCACCCAAGGCGATAAACAAGTCGCGGTATTGGTGCCTACTACCCTACTCGCACAACAGCACTATGAAAGTTTTAAAGATCGCTTTGCCGACTGGCCCATCAATATCGAAGTATTGTCTCGTTTTCGATCTGCCAAAGAACAAACCGCAGCGTTAAAACAGATTGCTGAAGGTAACGTCGATATTGTGGTTGGTACCCACAAACTGCTCAGCGAGAATATAAAATTTAAGGAACTTGGCTTAGTAATTGTTGATGAAGAACACCGCTTTGGTGTGCGCCATAAAGAACGTCTAAAAGCCCTTCGTGCCGATGTCGATATGCTGACCCTTACTGCCACACCAATCCCAAGAACATTAAATATGGCAATGTCTGGCATTCGAGACCTATCCATTATTGCCACACCACCGGCAAAACGTTTATCGATTAAAACTTTTATACGCCAAGACAACCCTGCGATTACCAAAGAAGCCATATTGAGGGAGTTATTACGCGGTGGGCAAGTTTACTTGCTACACAACGAAGTCAAATCTATTGATAAACGTGCAAAGGAAATTGAAGAAATGATTCCCGAAGCGCGTGTGGTAGTTGCCCATGGACAGATGCGAGAGCGAGAACTTGAACACGTCATGTCCGAGTTTTATCACAAACGCTACAACGTGCTGGTTTGTACGACAATCATCGAAACCGGTATTGATATCCCATCGGCGAACACCATCATCATGGACAGAGCCGACAAGCTCGGCCTTGCACAACTTCATCAATTGCGAGGCCGCGTGGGCAGATCACACCATCAAGCTTACGCCTATATGATGACCCCCCACCCAAAATCCATGACAGGCGATGCTAAAAAACGCTTAGAAGCTATCGAAAATGCCCAAGACTTAGGCGCCGGTTTCACCCTTGCAAGCCATGACATGGAAATCCGTGGTGCAGGTGAGTTATTAGGAGATGAGCAAAGCGGTAACATGCACTCCATTGGTTTCTCGCTGTATATGGAAATGTTAGAGCAAGCCATCGAAGCCATTAAAGAAGGCAAGACACCCAATCTCGATAAACCACTTCAGCACGGCGCGGAAATCAACTTACGTCTACCTGCATTGATAACTAATGACTATTTGGCGGACGTACACACCCGCCTTATCATGTACAAACGTATATCTAATGCAAAAACCAACGATCAGCTAGACGAATTACGGGTAGAATTAATAGACCGCTTCGGTACATTACCCAATGCAACACGGAACCTTTTCAGCGTGACCAAGCTCAAACTACTAGCTCAAAAAGTCGGCATCGACAAAGTTGATGCTGGTCCCAACGGCGGTAAACTCGAATTTGGCTCAAGTACAAGTGTTGATCCATTAACAATCGTGCAACTTGTACAGTCTCAACCTCAAATTTACAGACTTGAGGGTGCAGATAAACTAAGATTTACCCTAGAGCTTGAAAATCATGATGAACGAATCGAAGCAGTGAACACACTGATTAATCGACTACTTCCTAAAAAAAAGGCGAAGTAATACACGATGCGCTATGTTAATCCCCTAAGTGTTACCCCCTTACGTATTCTCCCACTATCACTAAAACGCATGTGCTTTGCCAGCAGCCTATTAGCCTTCACGCCCCATGCCTATGCGTCAGAACACCTAGATTTAGCTGAAGACACCCAGTGGTATGAAGTTAATATTGTTATCTTCAAACAAAACACTCAAGGCTTTCAAAACGAGCAATGGCGCGACCGAGATCAGCTCGACCTTAAATTCCCTCACAGCACAGTGATGCTGGATGATGATAGCTACGACAACATTAGCTTTGACGAGATTGAGCTAGAGCCTTACATTCCTGACGATAGCTTGCTAGGAGCTGAGTTAACCCTTGGTAATACGACACCTACTTTAACACCTACATCAAAACCAAGCTTACCCATTCCAGCTGCACCAGAACAACCACCCACGCAAGCTGAACAACCACTAACCGATGAAGAAAAAGCATTTTTTGACAATGAAGTCCTTCCCCCTAAGATCACCGCCTTTCGATCTATTGGCACTGAGGATGAAGAATTTATACAAACGTTACGTCGATTGCGTAATAGCAAAGCCTACAAAATTCTCACCACAAAAACCTGGCGACAACCTGGCTTAGCACAGGATTCATCCATACCAGTGCTCATTCAAGCGGGTGAAGAATTTGAGGGCAATTATGAGCTGGAAGGCACTGTCAACATCAGCTTATCTCGCTACCTACATATACAATCAAACCTATGGTTATCGGAATACGTCAAACAGATTGAACTCTCAAATACCTGGTGGGAAGAATCTACGTTTGAAGATGCCCCCGCCTTTGAAGGTTTACTAACAAGTTCTACTTATGCCTTAGAAACAGCCGCAACGAGCGAGCAAAACCTAAACGACACAACAACTATCGATTCTAACGATGCTATTTCAAACACCCAATTACTGAGCTCTTTAAATATTAACGAAACCACCGCTCACTATGAAGCCATACGGACGGTTGTTATCGACGAATCTCGACGAATGCGAAGTAACGAGCTTCATTATCTAGACCACCCTCTCTTCGGCATGGTTATCAAAGTTACACCATATGAAGCTCCTATTCCGGAGATAGATGAAGAAATAAGCACCACACTAACCACCCCACCAGAGGCGCCCGTACAATGACTCAATCTGGCGACCCATTACACGGAAAAACACTACAAGTTATTATCGAATCATTAGTGGAACAATACGGTTGGGAAGAGTTGGGTGATAGAATTAATATCCGCTGTTTTACCCATGACCCCAGTGTAAAATCGAGCCTTAAGTTTTTAAGGAAGACACCCTGGGCAAGAACCAAGGTTGAGTTGCTTTATGCTCAATCAGCAGAATCATCCCCTTGGGCTAATTTGAAGCCTAAGGGGTAAACTAGCCTCACCCACCCTCTGAGTATCGACACTACTGTCGCGTGACAACACAAGACCAGTCTCTTTTCTTCTCGATTGGCTCTCTCTAAAGGCGATGGCCACATCGATTGAGCCACGTGTTACCGTATCAGCGATAGTAGATTCATAATCAGCATTGATATCACTATAGGTGTTGTGGTATTTGGATTTAATATCGCTATACCATTGAAATGTTTCCGACCCAAACTGCTCTAACAACTCCGGGTGTTTTGCAGCAATATTACTTTCTTCCAAGGGATCGGCTTCAAGGTCATAAATTGCCTCTTCTTTATTAGAGAAGTAATAGTGGTAACTATATTCCCTATCCGTTCTTGCAAGACAGTCCAACTCATGCCAACAGGCAGTAAACGCAACACCACTATGCTCAGAAAAAATGCTCTCACCGGTACCCTGATACCCCCCTTCGATTTCCAATAGGCTCAGTACCGATGGAACAATATCGACCTGAGATACGGCATTCAAAATACGCTTTGGATTATCACGAGATTCTCGGCTATGAACAATCAAGGGAACGTGTATACCTTCCCTATGCACTATATTGTTATGAAACCATTGATTGTGCTCACCAAACCCCTGACCATGATCAGCGGTAACGACAAAAATAGTACTTTCGTACAAACCGGCATCACGATATTGATCAAATATTTCTTCAATAAAAGCATCCCCATACCTTATTGAATTAAGGTAATCATTAAGTGAAGAATCTTCGCTATATTGCTCTTTACGATAATCAGAAGGGGGCTCATACCCATGATGCGTCATACCCGTAAAATAAAGAGCATAAAAAGGGCTCTTCTGCTTTTTTATCCACGCCTTGCTCGGAGGTAACATGATGTTATCTTCATAGCCAAAGTAATTCACCATCTCAAAACCAGCTTTTGGAAGGCGCTCCATCGGGTAATATTCATTAAACCCTATCTTCTCCATTAACGCCTTTCTATTCTCAAACGTCTCCGTACTCGACTCAAATAATACCGTGTTATACCCGTTCGCCTCCAATATCTCAGGCAAACACCTTACGGGAATACCTAACGTTGACTCAAAAATGGTTCGACCAAGATAGGGTTCTATCCCACAATTAATAGCAACTGTGGATTTGGAAGTATGGGGAACCGTTGTTATTGCATTTTCAGCAACAAAGCTAGACTCAGCCAATTCCGCCAAATAAGGTGTCGTATTTGCATCACGCAAGGGATGCAGTGACGTAGAGAGGTAACGCACTGACTCAAGAACAATAACAACAACATTCCTAGGATCTTTTTGAACAGAGGTATCTATCGGCAAAACCAAAGGCCAGCTGTCATCGCTGATTGTAGCAACATCTTTTCGAGGAAAAACACCCGTAACCCACAGATAAGCTAATGCATCATAACTGGAGCTTTCTTTATTGGCCTTATCAAAAGGCGGAACAAAGGCCAGAAAAAAGCTAACCACAAGAACAACAACAAAACCCTTTAAAACCTCATCATTCCTGTTTCGAACAGAACCATTTATATTTTTAATCTTGTACATCAACGACGTTATAAAGAACACTATAGGAAGAACAAGAAAAATGACAAGTGCACTTACATTGTTCGCTAAAGGGTTATCAATTGAAGAAAACACATATTGCAAACTATCAAATGCAAAAGTTTTACCTAACTCACCGGCCCCTCTTGCCCCTTGAGCACTAAGAAAAAATAGTGGAGCCACAAAAAAAACAGAAAACGCTCGAAAATGATTATTATTTTTGTCAGTTTTTAACAGCAGAATCAACGTCCACACAAGCAAAAAAACAACAAAACCAATTTCAAGGCGATATAAATCAAAAAAACCGACCATAGAAAGGTGATCAGAATTAATTCTAGAACCAAACTTATTTCCTAAAATAAATGAACTCAGCGGAAAAAAAATAAAGAACAAAATAAATAAATTAAAATATCCAAAACGTTCATCCTGAACAGACTTAACTACACCCATCACATTTCCCTAATCAAACCAACTTTCCATTAAAGATATTATAATAAAAATGACATGTGTGCTCAACGAAAAATGATCAAAACTTACAATTCCTTACCTACCACTAGATATACCAGACAGAAAAAACAGTTTCACAAAAACTATATACCTAATTTTATTTATTACATAAAAAAACAAAAAACTAAAAACCATAAGGTATACTCCGCCACCTAAAAACAACAGGGATGAAGGAAACTCATTATGGAACTGCCTATTGACGTTCGTTTAGCACGAACATTTGATACAGCACGCCTAAAATCTGATCTTGAAATTGCACTAAACCACTTCAAAACAGCCTCTCAAAGCGGCCCTTACCATGATGGTAGCTGGAAAGGAATATCTCTTCGAAGCATCGATGGTAGCTATAAAAATAGTATTGCATTTGTTGAAGGTGGATTTTATCAAGATACTTTAGTATTGGATTTCTGTCCATATTTCAAAGAAATACTAGATTCCCTACCGTTCAGCATTAATATTGCTCGATTACTTTTTTTACCCCCAGACAAGAAGATTGGCGAACACCATGACAGTGCATTTAGCTGGAAAAAGGGTTTAGTAAGATTACATATCCCTATCATTACTCATGAAGATGTTGTCATGAATATCTCAGGCAAACGTTGCCAGTGGAAGGAAGGTGAGTTTTGGTTTGGTGATTTCCATCAGCCGCATAACTTGCATAACCAAAGTGACATCACCCGAGTTCATCTAGTGATGGACTGCATGGTAGACGATGCTCTGCTAGAATTATTCCCCAAAGAAATCATCGATCAGATAGAAAAAAACACACCCATTACCAAACATAAAAAGCCCATTCAATTGAACAAAGATGCGTGGGATAGTTTTGGTGGGTACTTTAAATTACCAAAAAATCTTGCCCCTATCCCGTTGTATGGAAAAATAACCACATCTAACGAAACCCTATCGGTAAATATTTTTGGTTCCCCACTACCATTAGGTTTTTTGCCCATTTCCGAGAACCGCTTTAAATACATGGACAATGAACTGGTATTTAGTAAGTCCAGTGATGGCGAGGAAACAATAACGCTAAAGAACGGGAAGTTAGACAAAGAAACCATAATCCTACTCAAAAGCTCATTAAGTGTTTTCGAGAAACCTTATGTTTTTTTCCAAAAACTAGCACTAAGCACGCTTACCGGGTTGGCATTTAATGTCATGAGGCTCATCCAAATGTGGAAGCGCGTAACCAGATCTGTATAAATAAACCCAGAAATGATCATCGCTCGATAGCCATAATGGAAACACAACCGTAAAGTAGATACTTTTAACAGAGTAGCTACTTTCATCCGCCAACCGAACCATTTCTAGACAGTAAAAGCACCTTGTCTTTCATCTCATTGCCCCAGGCATCATACCCTCGTTTATTAAGATGAAGGCCATCAAACTGCAACAAAGCACTGTCAGCTAAACCATCATCTTCTAGCAGTACCTCATTAACATCCAAATATGCAACATTGTTCCTTGATAACGAATACGTCTTCATCCGTTCATTTAGTTGCGAGAACTTATTGTTATTACTAACATCTCTGATTGGCCTTAGTGCAATTAACGCAACTGAAACATGGGGCATTCCATCCAATAACCCTTCAACCAAATCCACATATTCTTCTGCAATAACCGGTACAGTTGCATCCCTATACAAGATATCGTTTGTCCCTAAATATAGACATAAAACAGCAGGCCTGTGCTTCAAGATTAGATCATCTTTATAGTATTCAACATCGCCAATTTTTGCCCCACCAAATCCTTTTTTTACAACGACCCTGCCAACAAAAAAAGTATCCAGGTTATAAAAGAAACGGATACTTGAACTGCCAACAAAAAGCAATATCCCTGCATCTAAACTCCCCTCCACCTCATTATCAACGAGCTTCTGGATACGCGCCTCCCACACCATTGGATCGTCAGAAAGAATTCTATATGACGACACAAGCCACAACGAAAGCACGTAGAGAAATAACGATAGAAATACAAAAGCGAAAAGGTATGCTATCCGTTTTTTATATGCCATTGCAAATAATAGTCCTTTAAAACGCAACTCAGCTTTGATTCTCGAAACGATTTTCAGTTTATCTGTCCAAAGAATAAATTCAACCATTAATTCGCGATCTCAAACACTGCAATTTTTCTATTTCCAGCCGTACAGAGTGCCGTTTTTCAACCAACCTCCCATCATAACCACCACCCTGGTTTATAACGCTAATCTGGGAAACCGGGTTTCCCCAGAAAACAAATCCCTTCAAAACACCCTCAGTAGCTAACTCACTTAGTGATTAATATCATATTCAGCGTTTTTACTCCTTATTTTGGCTGTAGTTATGACCACTTTTTGGTAAGGATTATGATTTGATTTGGGAAAAGGTATAATTTTAAAGTGGGAAACCCGTTTTTGCGTTCGATCATAGCGTGGTAATTATGCTGATTTTAGGCAAAAACGGGTGGTGGCTTGCTTTATGTTTCCAAGAGCTAAGGAGCGTCAGCAGAAGCAATTTGCTCATTGTTCTCGCTTCGTATAAACGGCAATGACTCACCATCTGGCGCGACGAAAGCCGAAGGCAAACCAAATGCCCAGCCTTGATCAGGCATCCAACTACGCCCCGTTACTCGCTCTCGCGGCCCCAAACCATAGGACACTGTTTCATTGGGACTCCCGTTTGTACTGATCAGTCAATTTACTACTTGTACATAACACCCATTCAATTGCCACTTCTCACTACTTGCCACTATTCTCTATGCGTAACTGATAGACAACATCCATATCATCTGTTATTTGATATTTCCTCACATCAACTGGAGTAAACTTTTGCGAAAAAAGCTCATCCCACAACCATAGATAAAATAACTTCGCACTTTTTTTTGGTGGCTCAAAAGATAATTGCTTCCAGTCAAATAATTCCGCTAACGGTGCATCATTGACAGTTAAAGCATACTGTAATGTTTCCCTAATAACTGTCCGGCTTTTATTATCGAATCTATTGAAGTAAGGGGTAAGTACTTCCCTAATGATTGCCCTCACTTCCATTTCATCGTTACCATCAAGCTTATTTAGCCTTTCATCTAATTCTTCATCTTGAGGAGCGCTGAGCACCCCTAAAATTGCACCTAGTACTTCATAATTAATAGAGATCATGTTACTGCCTTAGCGTATTTCAGGAAAGGCAGTATAGGGCCTTCCTGTACTCGGATTAAAATTAACAACCGCGGTATGTGTCTGCCTATAATCTATGCCACCTTTCAAATATCCTTCACCTATAACTCTATCCATTTTGATGGTGACGCTCGTCTGACCAGTTTGATCATACACTACCTGCGCACGCTTAATCGCCACTTCTTGATCAACATACGAATTAAACCTTGACGAGTTTTTCAAAATGGGATCGCCACGCTTATTATAAGATATGTTGTTCGCAGGACTAAGGCCCGTCTCAGCACGTATCTTTTGTTGGCTTAAGGTTGTCTGCGGGCCATGGTCGTTTAGTTGATGAGCTCCACTCTCTAATGACTGCATTTGAGTAAGACGATACTTCGCTGCTTTTTCATCTGCTGGTAGATTTGCAGGATCGAAGCGAGTTAATGGTTTGTTCGTAACAACAGCCTTGTTGTTACGAACCACCTTAACATGCCCCAAGGCTCCAAAGGTTGCTTTTGGAAATTCCAATCTATAGGGCAATTCCAGCTCACCAATTCTATTGATAAACTTAGTAGAGCCCATCAGTCTCGTCATTGGGCCAGTCGCAAGATCTGAGGCAATTGCAGTTTTCTGAGCATCAGACAAATTGGTCCAAGAGGCTACAGCTTCGTCTCCAATATATTGAGCTGTGCGCTCATCCTGGAATATATACCCAAATTCTTCAGAATAATTATTATAGGTATCTATTGCAGACATTATGGATGAAGGTAAATCGATTAGCCCCTCTACTGCACCAACAATGCTTGCTCCCATTTCATAAAAATTAATTCCTATTTTTTCAAACGTATCAGAATTTGCATACGCTATATTTTTATGAAGATTTTCCGAGCCAAGATCCAGGCTATTTTGAACAGAAGTGATTTTAAACTGGCGTAACATCGAATCCGCTCGATATAGCGCCTCCGCCGAATCTGCATAACCTGTTGCTTGGTCTATATTCCCAAGAGCTAAGTGGCCTTCAGCAGATGCCTTATGCTCATTATATTCACTTCGTATGAACGGCAAACCCTCCTTCTGGCGTAGTGAATGCCCCTGGCAAACCGAATGCTGACCCTTGATCAGGTGTCCAACTATTTCCTACCACCCGATCCCTCGAGCCCAAAGGTGTAACAACAGTCCCGTTTGTACTCACATAAAAACCTCATTAGATTTCTCCAATGAGGCTTGCTCAAGTGACTGTCCTAGTCCTTGTTTAGGGGGGGGTACCACTGGATGTCTCTAGTGGGGCTTTTCATTACAATGGATACCTAGCTGCTCTTATTATCCAAAACCCATCACTCGCCTAAATATCGCACTTTCTTCAGGTTCACCATCAAATAAATTCCCCCAAAAACCTGGCACCATAAATTCCTTTGGCCCACTCCTATATGTGCCACTGCTGGTCATCTCAGATACCCACTCACTTTCAGATTCTGAAATAACCTTGAAAAAGGTTGAATCAAATAACATCGGTTTTTTTGCCGCGTCATCACCAATAATTCTATATAAGTCATTTTTTCCTTTAGGCTTTTCAATAAATACAACGGAATAAATATCGCCAACGGTCAGCCAATCGTTTTTATCTGCCGATTCCCCAGTTACTTTATCAATTAAACTTACGCACTTAACTTTCATTTCTCTATTCCTAGAATGATCGAGGTTTACCATCTAATGTATGGCCTTGCTTCTTAGGATGCAATCCTTCATCTATCCGCCACTCTCTCAGAGGCTGCCCCCAGTCTCCATCATGATTTAATACCGATTTATAGTCGGACCCAAACTCGTTCAAACCCAACTTTTCATTTCGATAAAAGTGTACTTGGAAAGGGCCTGACGGACTATTAAAAGATGGGGTAGAGTATTTTGCCCAATCATCAAGATTGCCTCCAAGGCTTGGAAGGTATTCCCTTAAATATGGATTACCAATATCCTCACCACGAATAGCAATAGTTGAACGATCAATAATGTCATTAGACAAAGACCCTGTATTATCAAAAATTGAACTCGCTTCGTCAAAACGTAAATCTTGACTCAGTTTGTACGTAAAAGGACTTCTAAATCTTGTAGGATCAATCCCCATATGAAGCGTAGATCCACCGGTGAAATCATAAGGAAATTGCACATCAAGATTCTTTAAATTGCTAAATGTAGGAAGCTCTAGGCTATTAACACTTCTCCCCAAAGAACCGAACGCCCCTCTTACTTCGGGCGCAAAGGGTAATGTTAATGCCGTTGGTAACGCACTACCAATAGCACCGCCAATAGGCCCAAGCCATTCATACCCAAGATCACCATAACCCGCTTCAAGCGATTTAAAATAGTCTGTTGCTGGCTTCAGTGCTTCACCCAAATATTGCTGTTGCCCTTGAGTATAAGGATTTGAAGGATTCCAAGAAGCGCTCTCTACGAAACTCTTAGACAGTGTGCTATCACCTGTTACAAGCCCCTGAATCCCAAGTAACCCGCTATACGCCTGAACACCTGAATTCCAAGCCATCGATGCTACGAACTCTGCCCCCGACGACCAGTAACTTGGATCAGAAGCCATATCAAGAAAGCTAGGATTCTCTGTGTACTCGAAATTAAATACCGTACCAGCAATCCTATCTCCCAATGATCTTTCAAAATCATAAGAATAATTAAGAGGGTCATTTGAACCGAAGACACCCTGCATAGAGCTTGAGAAAGCACTAGCATCATTCAAAGTACCCTCAAGACCAGAAAGCAAGGATGAACGTTTTTGAAAACCAGTGTGTGCTGGTGATGCTGGCATTGTATCGGTATAAGTAACGCGGCCATCGCCTCTTCCTGAAGGATAACTATAGGTTCCCTCATCACTTACGCTTGAAGCGACAGCAGGGTTGCCGTTTGTACTATTTTTATCAGGCTCAACCGGTGTACTTGTCACATTATTTACTTGGGATTGTACAGCACCTCTACCATCAAATACATGCCCTAATAAACCACTAGACCTCTCAGCACCGAATATTCCGTCTCTATTCTTTCCATCCGACAAGCCCGAACCCACAATCGAATTACCAATGGCCTGCCCAAAGGCATTTGCCATTATCATTTCACCTGACTGTTGACCGCCTATACCCAGAGTCCTCTTAATTTCTCGAGTAAGAAGCCCTTGAGCTGTCCCTACTGCTGTAGACTGAATAAAACCTCCAATCCCCGATGTCGCTGAGTTTCCAATGCCGTTTTTAACTACGGAAGCCGCCACAGCGCTAGCAGCAACATTACCCCAGCTAAATGTAACTTCATTACCCGCGGCTTTATTGGCTGCATAATCAACAGCGTAGGTTGCCGCTGAGCGAACTAGATACTTGGCCGAATTCATTGCAACTTGAGTTGCAGATAATGTTTGATTACCTTTTGCCGCCACCCCTGCCAATGCAGATGAAGTGCTAAGTCCAGCTGTAAAGGCCCCAGTAACTGCACCGACACCAACATCCCCCCAGGAAAAATCATCTTGAATACCTAAGGCCATGCCAGCCAATTGACCCGCGATACTACCCACAGCACCAGCAACAAACCCTGCTGTCATTGCCGCACCAAAGGATGCAGTACCAATAGCCAACCCTCCAGCAAACATGCCAGATGCACCAGCAGCAACAGACATACCCGCCGCCGCAGGCCCCATTGCTGCCAACGCAGCTCCGGCTGTAAAGATACTCGCCACAATCACAATAATGATGACCAGTATCTGGGCGGCACTACAACCACCACCGCTTTCTTTCGGTGGTGGTGCTAACGGCATTGTTGGTGTTGTATCACCAATAATCTCTGCCGCGTTATACGGCTTAAACGTTTCGCTGGTATTATGTATATTAGTGACCTGATTAGGAATAATCAGCGTTTGTCCAGCAGTGAGCGATACCGTTCCTACAAATCCATTGGCATCTGCTATCAAGTACCAAAGTGATGCGTCACCCCACATCATTAAGGCGACATTATTCAGTGTTTCACCATCTTGCTGAACAACATACGTCCCAGGGGTCGGAGATGGGTAACTTTCATTGATCGGGGTGAAGTTGTAATCCAAGTCCGTCGGAGCATCTTCCCCTTTAGTCGCTACGCCTTTACCGTTGCTGTAATAGTAATATTGGATTTTCCCAAGATCTGCTTCATTTCCCGTATGTGAGTAGCGTTTACGCGCAATTTGTCCCTGACCATTAAGGAATAAATCCCGATCATTCTTATTCTCCTTATGATCTCGAATATTGACCACATTACCATTGGCATCGTAGTACTGGCTGAGTGTTCCTGGTAAATACCCTGCAGTTGAACGACTGGCTTCTTTACGAATCAACTTATGACTATCAAAAGCACCATAGTAATTATTTATGGTGTCTGTATTACCGTTGTCAGATACCGTTTTCTGCTGACTCAGTTCACCAAAGTGAGTGTATTTCATTTCTACGGTGTATTTTGAGGTTAGCTGATGTTCAATCTCACCCTTGTCAGAAACATACCCCCAAAGACTACCCTCTGCTCCCTCTTGCACATCCTCTTGAAGGCTCACAGGGTTATAGCTGGCTTGACTAGCCATTTTTCCGTTGCTGTAGTACTCATAAGCCATCAGCTCCGTTGCTGACCCTTGGTTTGGTTCACCGTCAACTGGCTTATAGTAATAATTCATCTGATAAACGGATCGGCCCATTCGGTCATAATATTTTTGATTTACAAACTGTTGGTTTGCACCCGTCCCTGCATCCCCTGCTTGTGTTGCAACGTGTCGATTATCCGCATCATATTGATAAAACTCAGTACTATTATTACGTTCTGCTTTTATTCGGTTACCCGCTAAGTCATAGGTGATGATGGAACTATCATCCTGGTCACTGTTTTTAACTAACGAATAAACACCTTCATCGTCAACGGTTGCACTTCCCTTCGCTACACGCAGTCGATCCATTTTGTCATAGCTATACCAAAGAGCCGTTGTTGCATCATCTTGCTGACCATCTTCGTAAACTCGTATACGGTTGCCCATAGCATCGTATTCATACTGGACGTTAATACCGTATTGATCCATTCCTTCGCTTGTTGAGACGACATTAGTGACTCGGCCTAGGTCATCGTAGTAGGTTTTCGTGTTGCCAATGGCTTCGTTTTTAACATCACGATAGCGTGTTTCTTTGAACGTATAACTTTGCTTAACATACTCATCGTCGTCTTTACTCCACACTGTTCTATACCTCAGGACATCGACAGTGTATTCCTCTAACTCATATATCTTACCTTTAAAAGCCTCGTTGGCTTGGCGTCCCAAAATGTCATATTCAAAGCTGGTCTCTAAATTTGTGCCAATATCATTACGTGTTTTCATTTGACCGTTCATCAAATAATCAAACGTAATATCTTGTTTCTCCACTTCGTAATTATAATTGGTGCTTGAAAAGAAACGATCATCTGTTTGATATTGGTGACGTAATTGACCGGCTTGATCGTAATCAAAATAGGTAGTGATACCGCCTAAATCAACCATCTCGCTCTTTCGACCGAAATAATCATTGGTGGTGCGAGAGTACCCTCCGCCCAGTAACCAGCTTCCTGCTTTATTACCTTGTTCATCAAAAAAGAACTTGGTTTTACTGTACTCACCTATCCCAGCGGTATCATCACCCACAACCGTTTGTACAACATTGCCCAGCCCATCAAAGGTGTTTTGTGTGGTTTGCCATGTATTTGTTTTACCGTTATCGATGCTCGTAATCAGCTGCTTCATTTCTACCTGGTTACCAGCCTCATCATAGGTATAAGCCGTTTCACCACCACTAGCGGTATAGTGATTGGTCATTTGACCCGCTTGATCATAACGATAATAATGACTGTGACCTAGTGCATTGGTTGCTTCTCTTCGCTGGCCCAATGCATCATAACCATTATGCAGGACACCACCATCTGCTGCTACTTGCTTCGCTGCTTGCCCTTGGTTATTAAAGCCTGTGGCCTTGCGGTGATTGTTGGCATCAACAGTACCAATCGTTCTGCCTTGTCGATCAAGGTAGTAATGAGTGTCTATTGTTAACAAATCTATTTTTTGTAGTTTGCTATCATATTCATCACCTACCTGCTGCCAACCGGCAATAGTATCTCCAACCAATTTTTGTTCGTAGATCACTTTATTTTGGTCGTTATAGTGATAAAGCGTTGTGTTTTCTGCAGCGTCTGTTGAGGTTAACGTATTACCCCAACGGTCGTAGGTTTGGCTAGTTGTGGGGCTAAAGGTTTCAGGTGTATTGGGGTCCCCTGAAATAAACTCAGGGTATTCAACATGAGTGGTGCGCCCAAGCGAGTCGAATTGATAGTGCGTCTTACGCAACAGGTTATCCGCTGTTGTAAATACCTGTGCGTAGGATAAGTTACCAATGTCCGTATCCGTATCTGCTCCGTCTTGATACAACATACCGCTATCGGATATTTCCTGAACCATGTTACCAAGGCGGTCGTAATAATAAGCTCGGTCAACACCCGTATCTTTGTTCGTTTTAATTAACTGACCAAGGTTGTTGTATTGGAAGTACTCCTGCAGGGAAGCTTCAGTTTCAGGAGCGGCCGTGTCATTCCCGAGATTGGCACTATTCACATGCCCCCTCGCAATCATTTCACCAAAACTGTTATAACGCATTTCAGTTACTGACAATTCTTGCGCATCCACAGCAGTTCCGAGCTGCTTATCATCACTTAACTGACGGAAATCCTCATCCATCTGTGGGCGTAACTCAATAGCGTGGGTTTGTTGACCAACGTTATCGTAGCGGAACACTTGCCCCTGAACCTGTCGGCGCAAATGCCCAAAGTCATCAGTGGTTGTCGTCGTTAACCACTCCTTACGCAATTTCCCAGCTTCATCGTAAGCAAAGAACGTATTGTTTTGTTCCCCGTTGATGTGTTGTGTCATATTACCGGCTTGGTCATAACGCCAGCGGCTTATTTGGTCTTTGTTGACATCAGCATTTCCAACAACATCACCGTTAGCAAGCCGCTCTCGATTCGCACCGCCACTGTAGCGAGTTTCCTGAAGACGGTTTCCTACTGCATCATAGGCAAATGCGGTTAATGGGGAAACGATTTGCCCCGTGCCTGCGTCAACTTGTGATTGGCTATCGACGCCATTACCAACCGTCATCATTGCAGAGTCCGCAGGTTCACCTAATTCACTAGGAATTAACGTGAGTGCACCTCCCACCGCTTCACCAGTGACATTGTTTGTTCCATCAAACAATTGGAATTGATAAATGCCTGCTGGGATACCATCTCGTCCACCCCAGTACATACCATCAGCAACGCGCTCTACTTCAACCTCTTTCCATAACGGCTGATAGCGATTAATAACCACGCCATCTTGGGTTTCTATTGAATCCTCTAATGCATTTTGAGGCACACGATAACGTAATGTTAGTGACCCTGGGTTCTCTGGTAAATTAACATTGAGCAATTCAACGCGATTCACACTTGCGTCACCGCTGCCAGACGAATTGGAATTCTCACGTTGGGTATCAATAACTTTAAGTTTTGTATCTCCAACCTGCTTCCACACCGTTACACCGATTATACCTTCAATACGAGCGCTACGGCCTTTAGAGGTTTTATCATGGGTGTTGTAAAAGCTTAAACCCTTCTGCGTATAAGTTACTCGACCATTGCCATGCCCTGGTGCAGACACAGAACCAGAAATACCATCAGGCGCTTCCCAACCAAACCCACCGCCTACTTTCACTTGCCCGGAGGTAATGGTTTTAGTGTGCCTGTTCCCATGAGCATTACTGGTTTCAATCGTAATGCTCCAGCTTACATCGCCATCACCCAACTGCTGAGTAGAGGACCAATCAACAGAAAATGCATTGTTATGACGCCATTTGTCTTTTTTATGATCAAACCGCATTTGACTTTTAACATTACTATCAACACTGTAGTTCGAGTTCAGAATAGAAAATGTTGATTGGGTTTCATCATTCGCCTGGGTGATTTGATAATTACCCTGCGTTAGTACTGCCTTCGTCGTGATGTCTTCCATCACAAACTGATATCCACCACGAGCTAGCATTTTTGATACAGTGCCATTTGTAGTGTTATTTATAGTGTAGGTATGACGAGAACCCATACTACTATGGGTCTCTGCAGGCACCTCGCTACCATTAATCGTTAAGCGCAAATCCCCTTCGGTTACTGGCGTTAGAACGTGTATTTTTACTTCGCCGTCGCTTTGCTCTACCCAACTTGTCGTATTAGTGGGGGAGTTTTGTTCATCAGTGATAATATCTATTTCACCAGAAGAAACACCGTAGCGTTCTTCGTCCCCGATTCGGAAATAATTCACGCGATATTCGTAGCGGTTCGTATCCAGATGTTTTACATCTACCGTTGTGGTTACTGCATTAACTGTCGCAATAATCGTATCACTCCAACCCGACGTTCCAACAATACGGTGTTGAAACTGCACCTTATCAAGGTCAATACCCGCCAGCTGCGGACTACGCCAACTTAACAGTGCATCACTTTCACCTTTCCTAGTGTGCGTAATCACCAACTGCTCTGACGAATCCTGGGTGGACGAAATCATTTCTGGCTCTAGTACTGCCGTTACTCTGCCCAATACATCGTAGAAGGTTTGCGTTGTCAGTTTGGTATCAACGGTTCCATCTTTGGTAGTACTCAGTGCAACAACATTACCCAACACATCATAGGTTGTTTCACTGAGCAGTACTTCTTCTGCATAGGTTCTCGTTAGCTCGCTACTAACCGCATTATTGTTAGGATCTGTAAACTCCACCTGATCGACAAAAGTATGGCGCTGTGTTTCTGACGTCCGACGACTTAGCACATCATAGGTATAGTGAAATTCTCTGTCATAACCAATAGCACTACTTAACACATCTTTAAAAGCTTCTTCAGTATTAATTTCAGCGGCACTGGCGGTGGTCAGATTTTGTTTAGATAGGTTACCGGCCTTAAAGTCAGCTACGCTACCCCCGTATTGTTGAGCATATTCCATGCGCCCAATTTGGTTCCCTTCACTGTCATAGCTCACCACTGTTAGATAATTTTCAGAATCTAAGGTGGCTATGCGACGCCCTGCTTGATCGTACAGGTGATGAGTGCTGACTTTAAGATCAGCCCTCTGATCATCAACACTCATGCGCCATTCTTCAACGATTTGTCCAAAATCATCGTATTCTGTACCGCTAATGGGTGCGACGTCTGACAGTTTATCGTTACCCTCGTCATCAACCCCCTTAACAAACATGGCGACAACAGTTTGCTTAACGGCTGTTTGACGATTTAGTGCATCATAGCTATTAGTAATAATACGATCGTTAACATTCCCAACCAATTCGGCCTCTAGCGCCGATAATGTCATGCCATAACGTCCATTTGTTGGCACACTTAACATATCAACGTTATCAATATCCAATACATTCGCATAACGCGTTAAGGTTTGAATATTATTAAAGGCATCATAGGTATAACCCGTCACATAGTTTTCACCATCCACTTCATAGGCTAAACGATTACCTGCGTCATACACTTTGAATGTATCAACTCCTCGCGTATCACGGTGCGCCGTTTCATTGCCTAAACTATCAAAGTAGGTGGTTTCTGTTGGGGTCCGTGTGACTTGTAACCGTACTTCATTGGCATAGTCTTGTGTCGCTCGTGTATCAGACACTTCATCATAAACACCTACCGTCGGGTGGGTGGTGGTGGTTTGTCGACCTAAGTCATCGTACACAAAACCTGTTACTCGCTCACTTAAAGTGCCTTTACCTTCAACCATACGGGTAACATTACCCAAACCATCGTATTCATACTCTGTAATTACTGATTGTTTGGTATCAACAGAACGTGTTGTTTCTGCCCATTCCGCCCAACGCACATCATCAACCAGGTTATCCATTTGGTGAAGCGTAACCGCCTGATCATCTGTCCCTGCGGCAGCTAATCGAATACCTGTTGACGCTGTTGATTTAACATCTCCGTCTTGATCTACATCCCAGTCCGTTTGGAAGCTAACAGAACCGACTTCATTACGCGCACTGCCATTAACGGTATAAACCGTTGCCGTTAGTGTCGATGTATCATCACCAGAATAGGCACGAGCAAGATGAAAACGAAATACATAGGTTTCATTACTATCAAGTACAAGTGCGTTATCACTGGCATTTTTTAAGGTGCTTGTGCTGGAGTCATCACCATGCAAATGTGAGACCTGAACAGTACTACCACTAAGCTGAAGCTCAACGCCACGCTTAGAATTAGGGCCATCATCAAGGTCATTCGCCCCTGTATAATAAATTACAGGATTGGTTGCGAGTACATCGCCACTAAAGCTAAGAGTGGTTTCCCAAATGTTATCCGAGGCATCATTGAGTACCATTGCTGCGCTGGCCTCAGTAGCACCCGTATTCTGCAAGCGTAATCCATCACCGGACGCGCTCGGTATTGCCTTTAATGCCTCATCAACAACCAGCTCACCAGCACCTTCTTCAAAACTCTCAGAGCTTAGTACACCCACTAGTTCTGTTTGTTCTACCACTGGTGTGATCTTTTGAATAAGACGGTTGGCGCCATCGTACACAGAGACCCAAGTATCTCCTTTCTTGTTAATTAATGCCGTTCTATTCCCTGCGGCATCGTATTCGTAACGCTCTTTATCCGTTGGGTGGTTACTTTTGCTATTGGCATCCTCATCAATAACAGCAATCACACGTCCAGCGTTATCATACTCTGTACTGGTTTGACGCAAGCTATTCACAAAGTTGGTATTGGTAACACTGGTATTCCCTTTACTGATGTTATCGACTGCCGAATACCAATTTTGTACTGTTGTCTGTAACTTGGTACCCCAAGCATTCAACTGCAAAGTCGCCGATTCTAATGTTGCACCTTCCAACTCAACCAGTGACATGCCATTCAGCGCATCGGTGATCTTCGCCAAACTGCTATCAAAAGCACTGCTGGATAAATTGTTTAAACGCTCTTTGTTTGGATTAAGCGTATCGCCTGCAAACAATAGCTCTAGCGCATGGGGAACCGTATAACGTCGGCTATGAATCATCCGACCCGCAGCATCGTATTCACTTTCACTCATATAGCCAAGGCTATTTAATTGGGTTTTCTGGCGACCTAATACATCATAAGTGAACCAGGTATAGCGGTTAGTTGTGGTTTCCCCTGTCTTTCGCACTTCGGCACGGATTTGTGATGCGATGTCATCAATACGTTGCTCTTTGATAAAGCTTTCAATACTTGTTTCAGTAGCACTGCCCGTATAATCATTCAGCGCATCATCATATTGCACCTGTAACACCAAACGACCCGCTCGGTCGTATTGGCTCTCAGTGACTTGACCCAATGCATTCACCTGAATCCACGCACGGCCCAACACATCATAAATCGTTTGTTGCTGGTGAGAGTTAGCAACGGGCGCTTGTGCGCCAGAAATTGCGTTATCAACCAAGATGACAGCATTATTGCCGCTGTGAGTCTCTGCTATTAATTGATTCTCAAGATCTGTATCAATCGCATATTGAATGGTTTGTACAACACGGCCCACACGATCATAAATATTTTTGCTAATAAGCCCCAATGCATCGATGGTATAGATTAAACGCCCCGCATCATCGTAGACTCGCTGGCTTGTCGGGTGTTGAGCCATAATATCCGCTTGGCCAACCGCGGCATCATCTCCTAACCCAAGACGAGCAATCACCTCATCACTGTTGGCACCACCCGCTAACAAATAGGTGTTTATCGGTGCCGCATACTGTCGAATAGCTACAACCTGATGTTGTGCATTGTAAATAGTTTCACTGACATCACCTTCGGCACTAACACGAAATATTTCTCGGTCTGACGCATCATAATAAAATAACGTTTGAGCACCGTTGGCAGCAGTGGATACAACAACATTGTTATTATCGTCATACTGATAACGGGTTGTTAGATCCAAACCTTGATAAAGCTCTTGTCCCGTTTCATCATCAATAAAACTGCCATCAACGATTTCTGCAACACGGCGACCCAAGGTATCGTATTCATAACGGGTACTGGATAATGGTGCAGAGTATATACGCACTAAATTGTCATTGTCATCCGTATCATATTGTACGTTGGGCACACCTCCGGTGCTAACGGTGAGCTGGTTACCTAGGTCATCATAGGTAAAGCTTGTCACCACATCATTTTCCCCTTCACGATCAATATCGTTATCAGGGATAACGCCTTTCACGGTAACGTGTGAAACACGCCCCGCCACATCGTATTCCGTTGTGGTGATAATGGCATTGTTTGGGTTTGCTTCAGCGACCTCTCCTGGTGTACCTAACCATTGAATATCCGATACCTGACGGCCTTGGGCGTCGTACCGATAATCTGTAACTAGATTAAGTCCAGCACTATTGCCCGTGGCATCTTCAGAGTAATCAACCGTTTTGCGAATAAGTCGCTGTGCGGCATCATAGGTGAAGTGCACCTTAGTGCCGTTCACATCTTCCGATATTTTCAACAAACCGGATTGATAGTACTCGTTAACAGAATCTGCTTGTTGCTGTGAATCAGCCTGTACCGCCTCGATATACCCCTGAATAGTACTTTCTGAGAATGAAGCAAGGTCTCTCAGTGCTTCAGTGTTGTTATAAACGGCCGTTAACTGACCTTGATCGTTATAGTCATAGATTGTACGGTCACCGTTGGCTTGTTCCACTAAACGGGTTTCACCAAAACGGTTAGAGATTGTTGTTTCCGTTAAGGTTTGGGTACCGGTATTGATTTTTATTGCAACGTTTCGGTTGGCGTCGTTATAAATATATTGGGTTGTGCCAACACCATCTTGTAATGTTAATACACGGCCTAAGGCATCATAGGTGGTATCACGCTGGCTTAATATCTCACCGCCCTTATTAAATTGCAGAACCTGTGTTTGGCGACCAATTTTATCCGAGATAATTTGGGTGCGGTTATTATTACCATCAAACTGATCGGTAATACGACCAAACGCGTCATAAATTACACTAGCGTTACGACGAACGCCTAACGCATCATCAGAAGTACTGACAACACGGCCACGTTTATCATAGAAGCTTTCATTAATAATGGTTTGGCCATCTACATTTCCACCTTTCGCCTCACGAATGGTACGAGTACGTTCAGCAAACGCGTTATATTCAAAACGTTGTTGATTACCCAATGCATCTGCCAGCAGGCGCACTGAACCACGACGGTCATACCGTATATGGTTTCGGTTATCACTTTCGGTTCGAAAGCTACGGAAGTATTGCAATAATAGCGCACTGGTTATGCCACCTTGCAACTGGCTGATATCAATCACATCACTCGTAATATGCGCCACATAGGTTTGTGAACCTATAACGTCACCAAAGCTGTTATAAAGCGTTTCAGCCAGTTCATCATTGGCATTTAAGCTAAAGGTTAATCGGCCATTTGCATCATAGAAGAAGCGCGTAGTACGTTCATTATTTTTAATGCCCTCATCAGCAGATGCCGTTGTTGTACTGATGCGTAAACCGTTAAGGTCATAAGCATGAGTAATAACTTGATCACCGTTAGTTTCACTCGTGACTCGACCTTTTACATCATACCCTTGAGAAGCTGTTCGACTATTACTAATAGCATTGTCGTAATTAGCAATAGTCGATACCACACGTCCCATATTATCGTAATTAATTTGGGTAATGGTGTCATCAACGGCAATGCTCTGATTCACCTCCCCACGCAAGGTGTAATTTACTTTGGTTAACTGATCAACACTGGAACCCGTTGCTGCAGGTTTAAAGATCAATTCACCGTTATCATCAATGCTTGTATAAGATAATAACTTACCCACCGTCATTAACGCAGGGTTCGCAAACACAACGTCCTTAAGGTAAGTATCCGTTAACTGGCGTTGTAATACTTTGGTGGCGACTTGTTGATTATTTTGATTATATTCAACTAAGGTAACAATACCTTCGGCGTTGATGGTAGCGACAACAGAACCACGTTCATTGTATAGGGATACATTGTGCAAGGTGGTGTCTGAGTTCGCCTGGGTGCTTTCTAATACTTCCGTTAATGAACCGTTGGCACGTAGTGATTCTGAGACCAGCGCGCTGTATTGAACCGTATCAATCAGCTGGTTAAATCCGTTGTAGATGAATTCTGTTACAGCGCCATCAGCAGATAGAGTTGCTTGAACTTGGCCGTTAACGTCATAGAAGGTACGCGCTTCTCGCCCATTGATATCGCGGGTGAATTGGACATCTAGAACAGTGGGAGTATCGCTGTTATAGGCGATATCAAAAGTGCCTGTTGCACCGCTGATTTCTTTATGGGTGAGTGAGTCTACGTAGAGGATCTCGAAATCGTGGAGGCCGGTGGTTTGGTTTTCTAATATTTCAGTTGTTTCTAGGGTTAAATCAGTTAACGAAACATGAAATTGGCTATTCGCATCCAGTTGTACATTAACATTCTTCCAGCCATTGTCATCAACAGAATAGTCAATATCAGTAGCTACTTTATAGCGAATCCATACATCAGTAGATGATGGGATATTGTCAGCATTCCATGTTAATGATGGTGTAGTCGCAGGAACGCCAACAACCCCAACAGTATAAGGTACCATTCGATACTCAAAGAACTCTGATCCGTTTTTATCAACCAATTTAAATCGAACAAGGTAGTGACCTTCTGGCAATGTTTCAGAGGTATCACCTCTAAAATTAACCGATCCGCTCCAATTTTGAATTTCCGAAACCTTTGTTACTACATTGCGGCTATTTTCCGAATTAAGGGCTAATTCTAGCTCGGGAAGGGTTGATGCGTTGAACAACTCACCTACGGTTTTTCCTCCGTAGATTTCGTCAAATGCGAAAATATCAACTTCAACTGAATCAATATTAGAGAACTGATATTTACCGGCTATTTCAGAAGGGATATCAACTACTTTACCACCAGCTGAATCTGTTTTCTCCAAAGAAAAAAGCTGTAACCCGGTATCAATAATCCCACTTTCTTCATACGTCAATACATGATCAGGATCTACACTTGTTTTCCACGAAGCATAACTCCCCTGAACATTAGATTTCAATGTCCCAGAAACTGAACTACCAACCGGCTTATCGCCTTTAAAGTAATCAATCCTATATTTTAGGCCCGAAGTCGAGGGTAAATATATCTGTTCCAAGTCAATTTCAATTGATATTGATATACTATCGCCCACCAATTCATAAGCACTGACAGTCTTTTCAAATTCAAACTTTTCACCCGTCACAGGGTTAACAACATCCTCCAAGACAAAATCAAAGGAGGTTATATCATCAGGTAAGTCGTCAAAGGCTATATCAAAGTCTATTGAGTTCCCTAGTTGATAGGTACCTCCTTCGATTTTTTGCAACCCGCTAAAGTCGTACCTAGATGTATAATAATGATCACCTTCATTTTCCTCAACTATACGGTGAGCTGAAGAATACATATTATACGTACCAGGGTTGATATAGCTTATTTCATCACCCTCCTCAAGCCAACCAATATTTGAAGATACATTTCCACTGCCTCTCAGATTCAATTCAATAACATTCCCATCGACACCGATACGATCATGCTCCCCCCAAAAGTCGGTCCAACTACCAAACCACCCCATTTTATCAATAGCTAAACCAACATACCCAGGGGTATTCTGCTCATAGTAAACCCACTGCTGCCCCAAAAGGCCAGCAGATGTTACAGTGCTACGATTAAAATCTGGCTCTTTAAATTCCTCGAAAACGAAATAACTTTTGGCAGACATGCCATAATCCCAATCCCCCCAAAGACCAAAATGATCAACATTCTCAAAATCATATCCAGGGACACTAACAACAGGTATACCATTCTTAAAATAGATATTATCAGGAACTCGGTGATCCCCTCCTTCCGCTATATTAACCGTAGAGCTAACATAAGTATCAGGGGCATCTGTCAACGCATATATTCGATTCGGTATCACTTCTAAAACTGAGTCAGTATTACTTACAGATCCTGGGTATATTACTGAAGATGTAACCTCACTAGCTTGATATGCTAACGCTTCAAAGTCATCAGAAATATTGGAAATCAGGGTTTGAACCCCGGTACCACCCACAATTTCACTTTCATTGCGATAATCTATACGGTATTGCAATCCATACTTTGTTGGAAATTCAGTCATTCCATCAACAGTAATCAAAACACTTCCATCTTCTGCTAAACCACCAACACTGTACGTATTAGTGACGAGGTCATTCCCCTCCTCATCAAGAAGAACAAAGTCAAATGACATCACCTCGTCGGGTATATCTTGGAGTGTGATTTCAAACTCTATTGAGTCGTCTAATGTATAGGACACTCCCTCAAGGGATTGTAAACCATCATGTTGAGTTGACCCATAAAAAGTTGGTGTTGTGTAATATTCCTCAGTACCATAATCTACTCTAGACTTCATTTTATACTCAGTAAAATAAAGATTATAGGCCCCTGGTATAATTTCGTTTACTTGAGACCCACTACCAGACATCACCCACCCCGATTGAGCAGAGTTAACCCAATCACTAAGCAGTTCTATTTTATTCCCATCCAAATTGACCTTGTCTCTAACCACCCATTCATCGGCGAGAGCACCGTGTATCTCTTTATAGACCCCCACAAACCCCAAACCATTCTCTTCAAATTTATATCGATCATTTATCCAAGAAAGCCAAGAGTTCAATTCGATTTCAGTTTCCACAATATCGGGCTTATCAAGGTCAGGAAGAGTATCACCATCTTTAAAAACAAAATAACTACGGTCAGAGTATGCTACGTACGTGTCCTCTGAGAACCTTTCAACATACTCAAAACCCAGCCCACCATTAAGGTCAGGTACAGACAAAACCGGAATACCATTCTGAATAGATATATTATCCGGTATACGATTATCTTTAGTTACCGTCACTGTGGAGCTAACATAACCACTGGCGGCACCAACCGCTCCCACCTCAACCTCAGCGACAACATCCACTTCAACACTCTGCCCATAAAACCGCCCCAACTCTTCCGCTGTCGGCGTCCCTACATGCTCCGCTATAAACGCTCCATCCAACTGCGAATACAACTGTCCTTCTGCATCTTTATACTCAATACCATACGCATACTGGCTATCGTTCAACTCTTCAATGGTTAACGTATTAGCATCTAGTCCTTTTGCTATTTCAATAGTGTTCGTAGATGGATTATCCGCATCACTGGCAGGATCAAGGTATTGAATAATGTAATGGGTACCTACATCTTGAACACTCACTAAGCTTGTATTTTCATTAACAATCGAACTACCCACTAAATTTCTGTCATCGCCTACTTGATAAACCTTATCTTCTGTTCGAATTAACACATCATTTTCATAAGTTTCATCATTCTCAGCATAGTACGATAGCGTAACCGTGTAATTTCCATCCGCTAATGCTTCACCATTACTCAGGTACACTTGCCCTGCATAACCTGCAATACTGCTAACATTAGTGTCTACTTCAAATATTCCAGATTCCCCAACTACCTTTGCATGAATTCGTGTCACATTGGAGTTATCACTACTAGTGGTTTCGCCAATAGCAACATATTGCTCCAATACGGTTCCCGTCATTTCAGCTAAGGTAACATTACCTTTTCGGGCGCTCATGATGGTTTCTTGGTCACTGTGTTTTTCGAGTATTACAAATTCCCATTCGCTATTCGGTGCGCCAACAATGGTACTTTGGTATTGGCCGTTAACCTCTGTAACAGCTAATTTTTGATATTCTTCTTCACTGCCTTTTGGTCGTATATGAAGCGCCAATTCGTGGGCTGCATTAATTGCCCCGCCCTCTACGGCCCAGGTAACTTGTTGCGTTACAGTATGTTGGTTATTACGCTGGTATTCGGAATTCAGTGTTTCTGTTACTGCACCGTCTTTAATGAGGTTTACCGCTAAAGAATAGCTACCTTCTGCAAGCGTGTTGTCAGCAGAAATATTGAGATAACCATTGTAGCTATTATCTAGACCAGCCCAGGTCGTAACGGTATCAACCAATTCACCGTCACTGTTGGTAATGGTGGTTACTGCATAGTCCAAGTTTAGTTGTTGTGCACCGGTTAAAAAACCTTGAATACTGGTGCCTTGGCTTTGGCTTAGCTGTTGTGTTTTTACGGTAGCGGTAACGGCGTTCGCTTCAACAATACTTTCACCGCTGGCAACTGCTGAAGTGGACTCTAGTACATCTGAGAATTGACGTATCGTAGCGCCATTTAGTTGTTCGCTAACACGGTATTCCCATTGATCTATACGATCACCGTCTATGGCTTGTGATCCTAAACTAACGCTGTATTTTCCATCAGATTGGGCAACAGAGGCGCTTTGCCATTCAGCTTGACCTTCTCGCCGGTATTTTAATGTAGTTGTGGAATCTGTATGTTCTCCAGATTCCATCAGGCTATTGATAAGCAAACTATTACCAAACTGTCCACCGTCACCTTTTACGGCCATATAACTATGGCTGGTTAAAAGAGACGTTGCTGTCGGGTCGCTATAACTCGCGTTAACCATTTCATCGCCTGCTTTATGCAGTTCAATCGATGCGTAAGTTCCTTTTAACGTAACGGTGACAACATAATCCGTATTCGCATCCAGATTCATTAACTGGCTGCCTGCACTTAAACTCTGAGTCGTGCTGTAAGCTTTATTATCTTGAATATAAAGCCCGAGGTACGTGTTCGTGTTACTTGAGTTTTTACCTTCCATTCCCAAAAAGCCAGAGTAATCCAATCGCCCACTGTTAAAGTGGTAGGTCATCTGGGTTTGTTTCGCGTGTATTGCCGTTGGCAAACTGTTGTCATACTTCAGTGAGCCTGACACGCTCACCCAGTTATCCGATTGGTTGGTGTCATTATGAATAAGTCGAATACCGTTATCATCGGTAATGACGCGCTCGTTTGCTGTTTCACTATCAACACCGTCAATACTATCTTTGATGATAAAGCCATGATTGGCGGTTAGCGCATCACTACCAAGCTCGCTGAATTCTGCAAAATCTATCGTACGAGAGAACTGATCCCATTCCAGCGTATGGCTGGCCTGATGACTGGCATTCAGTGTTCCCGTATGGGTTACATTAACCGATTGTTGAGCGTAGGCCTGGGTGATGCTGTCTTCTAACCCAGCATTCACTAGTCCTGTTACCGATGTACTGAGTGGGCTAGTGGTTAATCCTGTTATTGGTAATGCACTGTATTGACCTAATAATCCCGTTAGGCTGGCACCCAGGTTGCTGATTTCAGGGGTGTTCGTGTTAGGTGCGACGTCAAACACACTGACTTTTGGTAGCGGCTCACCGTCAACCTGTTCAATCAATACTTCGGTATAATTGGGTTGAGTACCGTCTACAGAACTGGCTTGTCCAAAGCGTAATTCCATCTGCTTTAGCTGTTCTGCGTTTATGCCTTTCCATGTTAACTGTGCACCTTGTGATTGGGTGCTACTTGCATCAAGTTGATCACTAACCTGTAGTGTAAAGCCCGTCAAATCAACAATAGAGTTGTTGTTCAGTGTTGCTTTGACACTAACATCGTATTCACCTGCAGTTAGTGGTGTACCATCGGTAAGTAATAATACGTTTTCGTAGGTATCATTATCAGGCCAAGCTGTTCGATCCGTTGTTGTGGTACTGACAACAATATCCGTACCAGCATAACGAACGGTTGCAACGAGTTGATCAATTTTATCTTTATAGACCTGAACGGCGTTGGGCCCATCGCCTAGATTTATTTCTGAAAATGCTAGAGGAACCTCACCGGAATTCTTATGGCTTAAATAGGTTCCAACTGAACGTCCATTATTGCTAGCATCGGCACCACTTAGTGTAAACTGATGTTCATCCGCTAAAATATCATTTTGTTGTTGCCAAACATCGGCGGCTGATAAAACAGGGTTACTAACAAACCGCCCAATGATACTGGATTGTTCTGTGGTGTTCTCTTGTTGGTACGTTAATCGGTAACCGTACTCCCCTTCTACAAGGTTATACAATGTGGCAATAAACGCGTTATTAGTAACAGCGCCTTTATGGGCCAACCCAGAGGTATTTGTGACAGTGGGGTCATACTCAATCACTTGAGTTTCACCCATTCCGCCATCTTCTTTCCAATAGGTTAGCTTAATGGAGTCTTGATCCACTGCGCCATAAATGGCATCACTTTCTACGCCATCAACACCTTCAGCAACCATTGCATCAAAATCAAATGTTAACTCATGATCATAGGTGTAACGGTTACCTTGCTGAATACTAAAAGGGGATACATCAATGTTGTTTGTTGTTACCTCACCGGTCACTGGGTTTCGTTTCGTCACTGAAACCACAACATCATATACACCATCCGACAATGGTGCCTCTGATAGACTTAAATAACCGTTGTAGTGGTTTTTATAGGTTAGATCAGTCACAGTGTTAGCAGCCACCTCACCAGTAAAGTGATTGCTAACCGTTGCCACTATTTGTTGGGTATTCGCTATATCCAAGTAATCTGCATGTGCAGAGTCCGTTAGATTAAAGAAGCCATCAATAGCGTCACCTGTGGTTTGCGTTCGTACTTGATAACCGCCATTAATCACAACATCGGTATAGGTTTGTGAGGCTAGACCCGATTCTGCGTTGTAAATAACCTCTGTATTGATTTGATATTTGCCATCAGCCAAAGTACCGTCGGCTAATAACGTTAAACGCCCATCGTAATGATCTGGGTTAAAAATGGTGGCAACTGTTTCCTGGGGTGAGGTATCTGTTACCGCTCGATCTTCAACGTCCAACCGAGTGAGTGTTGTTTTAATACTTTCTACATCTTGCAGATTGGCGAGGTAATTATCTGCAGTGTTATCATCAAGATCAAAGAACTGGTTATACGACAACCCGCCTTCGGTAATAACGTTTCCATCTTCTAGGGTTTGTGTACTCCACTCCCCTTCTGTTCCCCACTCTTCCATTTTAGTAATGTAAAAACGTTTATCGTTGTAGTACCAGTTATCATCCCCGTAGGCTTGAACATAACTGCTTACGCGAGTCCCCATGTTGTCAGGTAGCTCACCGTGATCAACTAAAACACGCTGATTTTTATTATCGAGACTCGAATCACCGGAAGCACTTTCAGTGGTTTTTGGGTAATAGTAAATATGGTATTCACCGCCTGACATTTCGATTTCGGCGACATAAATAGTACCTATTGTTAATGAACGATTCGAGGCAACTTGCCCGTAATCAGATCCGCGCACACCTGTTGAGCTATAAATGTCATTACGCAGTAGCTTTATACCAATGCGGTTACCTAGCTCATCCGTAAGCCCCATAAAACCACGGAAGGTACTGCTATTAACGCCACCGGTAAACTCGTAACGAACCACGGTACGCGTACTGTCATCGAGCAAATAACGTTTTGTACCAATCAATTCTCGGTAAGCTACATTTTCTGTTGTATCAACCGTAGTCACTCGCATGACATTGGCACCATTGAGCTCGTCTAACTGGGTAATATTAAAACTTTCAGCAGCTCCAACATTAAAATAGATACCTGTATCACTGTTAATGGCAGCGTTATCCACATCACCAATGGTATAACCGCTAAACCCGTAGTTATTTTCTTCATCACTAAAATCATTGTGATAATAAGTTTCTTCGGGCGGGCCATCAATGGCGACACCGGTTTCTGTCCATTCGGTAATAGCAAGCTGTTGTGTGCTGGTGCCTTCCATTTCAAGGGTAGTATGAAGTGCATCAAAGTCGCCCCAGGAGCTAAGATCTAATTGTGCAGCTTGATTCACATCAGGGCGGGATGCTCCTTCTGCATACACCCACAAGTAAGCGATATTATCTTTAACTTCAATGTCTACTTGGGAGGTGCTTCCCAAGCTTCGAGTAGCAAAAGTATGCAGGCTGCCTTCACCATATGCACCCGTTGACGCGAATGTGTACCGCCCAGAAAAGCGCACCCCCCACTGATTGCCATTACCATCGCTGATACCTACAAAATCATGCTTGTAATCAGAAATCCCGGCAAGATCTTGTGCCTTAAAACTAAAGCTGAAATCACGATTTGCTGCGTAGTATTGATTGCGGTGGTAACTGATTTCATCCCAGGAGTTATACGATGAATCGCCCACTAATACCTGATTTACAGGACGTAAAAGTAGCTGTTCATTGCTAGTTTCTAAATACTGAAGCGTACTTCCGTTATAACCTATGATATCTGAGGCAATACCATAAAAACCGAGATCTTCAATACTCTTAGTTAAATCTAGCGTACGTGTAGATGGTATATCAATGGCACTGACTACCGACTGACTCAGTGCATCACTGGTAGCACCAACTGTTTGATAGGTGTAACCATAACCCGTCAGATCCGTCCGGCCAATTTCACTCGCAATCTCTTTACGTGAAGACAGGCCAATAGCAACGTTATAATCCGTGGTCTGATGAAGGCCTTGCACCCATGTGTGGCTATCAACGACAAAGAATTCTGCCGTTGTATAATTGTATTGTGCGAATGCATCTACATCTGCAAAGGATGGTCGGGAAATGGTAATATCACCATCATTTAGCGGTGTAAAACCTGGGTACGGTGTGGAGTGTTTTAGTGTGTTGGTAATTTGGCCTTTGCCATCGTACTGAATCTCAGTGACATAACCTTCACCATCAATGCTGTAGATTAAACGGTTGGCATCATCGTATAAATTATGGGTAATACGGTCGTCATTGCTAAATGATGGCCGCACAGATTCTAAAGAGGCATCTAACGCACGCACACTTGCGCCATCTTTGGTGGATAGGTGGGATAGTTGGCTAATGGTAAGGTAATTGGCGTACTGAATCGCACGGGTTACCTGGCCGGTATTATCGTAGGCCAACTCCGTTAACGCTCCGTTACCGTCAATAGTGGCAATCACTTGATTACGATCGTTATAAAGGCTGTGGGTTAACACTCCCTCGGCATCTTGAGTAATGCGCAAACGGCCTTGATCATCATAAATAAAATGGGTTTCACCAAGTGCTATATCATCAGCTTTGCTCTCTGTTAATCGACCATCCGATTCTTCCTGACGAACAAGTCGACCCGCCTTATCAAAAAACTGCTCTTGAACAAATCCGTTATTGTATTCAGTGCGGGTGTGCTGCCCGTATTCCGTATCGAGCAGGTAGGTCGTTATTTGATTAAAACCGTTCAAAGTTTCAGATGCTTGAGCAACATTACCCACTAACCCGTTAATATCAAGCGGTTGCCCATTAACATCAAGCTCTGCATTGTTGACGTTTTCAACAAGGGCAGTTGCCACTAGACGCCCCAAGCCGTCATACACGTAATGCGTGGCCTGGGTTGCATCGTTTATATCCGTTGCGGTTGCAGAAAATTGTTTTAGTAAACGACCACTTTCATCATAGGTAAAATACACTGTACTCGTTTGTGGCGTAGAACCTGTCCCTTCAAGATTAAGTTCACTGTAAGCAACCTCTGTGCGACTAACTTGGCCTCTAAAATCCAAATAGGACGTACTTTCTTGTGTGTCCCCTACCTGGGAGCTCGCCCACGCCTCCAAATCAGCAACAGACATTGGCACTGATGATACTTTTGTCGCGGCAAATAAATTAGCCGTTAAGGTATCGCCATCAGCGGTAAGGTTATCGCTATAACGGGTTTGTGTGACACGTCTCTTGTCTACAATAGAGTCGTCATAGGCGGTTTGGCTTACTTGGCCACTTGGGTTAACGGTAAAAACTAAACGTGCATCGGTGTCATATACATAACGCGTAATTTCTTCTCCGTTTGCTGCAAACACACCATCACTAGGATCTAAGTCCGCATCCGTATAACGAATTTCTGAAATAACTTGATTATCACTGTTGTAATACCAACGGATCGCATTACCTTCGCCATCCATTTGCCATAAACGTAAACCTGTACTGGTTGCAACCAAACTATCGGTATCATAGTCATAACCATACCGAGTAACGTTTCCTTCTCCGTCTTGTATAAAACGCACGTCACCTTCATCGGTATAACCCAAGACAGTTACTGAACGAAACCCGCTATCATTTGCTGCAGATTCAACTTTACTGATTAGCCTCTGGGTAGTGCCATCATCTGCTTGACGTTCAATATGGTGATATGTTGTGGTACTTGTACGCTCTGCAATGTATTGATGGCTTAACAAAGAATTTGCTTCTGGGCTCTCTGCTCGAACTCTTTGATAGGTAATTACGTCGGTTTTATTATCGCTATAGGCGTAGCCGGTAACAGAGGCTGTGTCACCTTCACCTTGAATAAGCTGGATAATACGTGGTGAAGGCTTGCCAGTTTCTTGGGGGTTATCATAAACAAAGCTCATTACGTTGCCGGTACCGTCGGGCAATGTTTTATCAGGGTTTGTGGTTTCACCTTGACGAACACTAACCAATAATGGCAACCCACTGTCGCTGTGATCATAAATATATTGAGTGACATAAAAAACGCTATCTTGAGACTCGTTAGGGGTAAGGTCTACACTCACCTTGGTCAGAGCGTTGGTAGCGGCCCCAGTATCAGTTACGTCCGTATATTCGTAACTGATAATGGATTGAACCACACCAGTAGAGTCTGTATGAGATATTTGAGTAACCCGTTCAGACCCATCAAGTAGAATAATCGATCCCTGTCCAGAAGCATCAGTAATGGTTACTTGGTTGGCCGAATAGCTATATTTTAATTCACGTAATTCACCATCTATCACTTTTGATAATTTATTAGTGGCGACGTTAAAAACTTGGGTAATCTGACTCTCAGGGTTGCTGTAAGTCCATTCACTACCATTTCCCGATAAAGTAACGGTATCGTTAACACCTAAATCATCACTGACATAAGCGTTTGCACTATTGTCCCAAGTAAATGTTTGCGCAGAGCCTGTTTCGGTCCAACGTGTTATCTGATTACCCGATTGTTCCATTTTTTGTTGGAAGTTAAATCTTGTTGAATTATTCGCACTATTGGCATTATCACTAAAAATCGCCTGGCTGTTGTACGTACGTACAACTGAAGCATCCACACCTTGACCAACGATTAATTGATCTTGACGTTGCACCACAAGGTTACCGTTAACTGCATTGACATGAAGCTGATCCCCTGCCCCACCAAAACCCAATCCTGCTGTTCCCAATGCCTGCTTGGAACTATTAAATAATCCTAATCCTTCAGTAGCGATAATGGCTGTCATGGTATTACTCCTAATGCAATATCTACTGCAATTGTTATTCGTAAATTGTCTTTGTGATCGCGCACTCGCGTTATCGATAGTTATATATCTTCGATTTTTCGGAAACGTGCACCATAAACTGAAAAAAAGATGAAATAAATTTAAAAAAGCTTAAAAATGTTCAGTAAAAAAACGTATTGGTAAATATTAATTACAGTATTTCATTCAGGCAGCTGTAATTAGATTATTTTTATGATTTTTCAATAAGCGCCACTGTAAACACGAACAAATATTTTTGTATCCAAGGTAATTAAACAAAAGTATCAAACAAACAAATTTTCATTTACTTTTAAAAAATCGACGCTATTATTGCGTCCAATTATTTACAGCAGATATTTTTCGTAGATTCGATAAATAACCGAGCAACCAGTAAATACATTTTTTCAGAAAACATTCAATGGATATGAAATGAATATCAAAGCTAAAACCACGTTACTTATCGCAAGCTTTTCATTAACCGGATGTATAGCCGATAGTCTGTGTGATGAATACAATACAATCCCCCTACCAGATAGAAATGAAAATGAGATTGCCGATTATCGATTTCAAGTTATTGGTGACTCAATTCTTAATTACCACAACATAACCTGCAAAAGTGTTGGCCATCGATTAGGGTTGAAACTTGATGATAAAGTTTTAAACAACCCTATCATTGGCGCTAAGGTACATGAAATTCACCAACAATATATTCCCCCAGCGGAAGGTGAGCCTGATTACGAATACATCATTGCTAACGGCGGACTTAATGATCTTGTTGCAAATGAAAAGGTAGGGTCACCAGAAGAAATACCATGCGACTGCAACGGCACCGTTGATCATGAGGCCTGCCTATTAGAAGTTGAAGATATCACTCTACGAATGAACGATGTTATTGGCACAATTCATTCAACATCAGATGCTACGATAGCACTTATGGCTTATTACCCTGCCGAGGTAACCAACTCTTTCATAGGTGAGTGTTTCCCATACGTTGAACAACTTAATGATAGTTACCGACAGCTAGCTGACAATAACGCTAAAGTGACATTTATTGAAACCTATGGTGCAGGACACCCCATCATTCAAAAAGTAAACCAATTTGGAAAAGACAATTACCACCCAACGACAGTGGGGTCTGAACAAATGGCAACACAAATAAAATTTCAGCTTGATTTATGACAGATAGCATACAAAAAATATTAGACCACCAATATTTTCTGTATGCTTATCAACTATCTATTTATGCTAAACAACCAATTAATAGCAACGACACCTGAAAATTTACTGGCTACTGTTGACCTTCAAATCCAGATGCAATCACATGAGGTTCATTCCCAGACAGCAACAAAGCACTGTCAGCTAAACCATCAGCTTCTAGTAAATCCACATTTGGTATCACCCATGAACCGTTTAATCGAACGAATTTACTATTGCCCCCCAAAAAAACATCTGCAAAATTATCAAAGTTCATTCTCAACAAATGAAGAATTGTCTAGCACCTGGTTTGGTATTGGATCAATATCAAGTGGGTCATTTGAAAGATAACTGTCAGACCTGGCAAAAGGGTTATCGCCTATATCAGCAATAATATCCCTACGTGCTGCACCGTTTGTACTATCAAAAAACCCCTACAAGATTCCTCTTGCAGAGCCCCGAACTCACATTAAATCCAACACGGGCATTACACCCAGATGATTTTTTCTATACCTGTGACCTCCGGTATATTTTCGATCCAGCTTGTTTCACCAGATGTAATCAAAGCTCCAGACAGTTCAATTCGCCCTGCAACAAGACCAGAAAACTGAGAACCAACCACATTCGATTCACTCATATTAATAGCCTTTGATTTCATATTTTTAAAGCAAACCCTCTGTGCATTACTTCTGCTTATATACAGCTCTCCTACATTAACGTTAGCTAAGTTCACTTGACTCATCGTAGATTCCCCAGCCTGAAGCTTAAGTACATCTAAGCCTCCAAAATCAACACCCAGTAAGCTACTGCCATTTGCAAGAATTGATTCAGCTTTACAATTCGTAAACTTAGCGTAGTCCAATCTAGCAAAACAAAGATCCAACTGGGAAAACTCTAATCCAGTTAAATCTATACCACGTAAATCTAACTCATATTCACCTATATCATACCCTTTAAGAGCCGCAAGAGTTGCATCAGAAACATCACCACTGTCTACCAACTCTCTTCTTACCTTTTCTGCAATTTTACTGCCAGTATCCGTAAGCCAGCGATCAACAACACCTTTATCATCAATATCTTTACTCATCACTCTGCCGCCTTAAAATAGGGGGTTGACACGTACTCGACTTGTGTTCTTCCTCTTTGACTCTTGTATACATACCCAACCTCTTTTATTCGCTCTAAGGGTATCCCTCCAGGAATAGTTTTCTTCCACTCAAAATGCAGAGGGTTGCCTTGACCACTGATGTTTCTAGTAACATCTGATAGGTCAGAAACCAATGAATCCCCCCCCCCAAGAGGGCACATTATCTAGTTTAAGAACTATACCTCCATTATCTGCCCAGGCAATCGCACCTGAATTTGCATTTCCTGCGCCTCCAGTTGCCCCCCTAAATGCTGAATTCTTATTACCATTAAGGTGCTTCAACAAGTCAACATCAGCCCCATTTGGACTAATGCCATTATTTTCGATGATAGCATTCCATAGCGCTTCAGATCTTTCCCTACCTTATAAATTACCGGGAACAAAGCCTGTTACATCATCCGTACCATGAAATAACGTTTCGTGAATTTTTCCCTCAACAAATGTGCCATCTGGCAACGTAGCGCTATTGACATTAAATCCCAGATCTAACACTCCATCACGGGGCAAATCTACAAATTCATCAAAGTAACGTGTTGCGCCATCAGTCTCATCATAATATCGCCTTAAATGGCTCGCGCCTTCCTCAATGAGATTTACGCTCCCTTTCAAGCCCAACCCCATTCCCATGGTACCAGCAGAAAGCACCATATCCATTCCGGCTTCCTGTTTATCTTTCATCGTGAGGAAATTGCCATTCAATGGATTAACAACTGTTCCGTCATCAGTAGTAAAGGCCCCAAACAAGTCGCTACCAACTTGGGCTATAATGTTTCCAACCGGCTCAAATAAAACTGCATCCCAAAAACTGTAGGATGCTGACGTTTCATTATTTACGATTCTATGGCGATCAAATTTACTGACAGGTGTAGACCCTGCTTCTCCCAACTTCAGGCGTATTTTCTCTTCGACTGTCAACGCTTTTATAGGAGGTAAATCAGTTCCGGCGCTTGCAAGCGCATAGGGGCTTCCATCCTCATTTTTCAACCAACCTTCATCATAATTAAGATCGCGAGAGAAAGCTGGTAGAGGATCATAACTATTGCTCTTCCCGTTTGTACTAACAAGAAAGCCTCATTAGATTTTCTCCAACAAGGCTTTCTTTGTGACTGTCACAGCCACTTACATCTTTAAATCGTAGTAAATTAGGGGATGCCCTAGTTATTTGTGTCCCCCTCGCTTCCCTTTTTCAGACTAAAGCACTCCAATTCAAGCTTAAAATCTGTACTATCGTCACCGGGAGTATAAAAAACAAGTGATTCATTATCCCAACCTATTTCCCTTGACTGGAGTAAATCAGAATCAACATCCAAACCAAAAACCAACTCAATATTCCTTTGCTTATCCTTTATTCGATACTCCTTCGATAGGATATCGGCAGATTTTGTATTGGACTTCCTTTTTAAAAAGACGCTCACACCATATTTATTACTACAAAAAGATCTCTCCTCCACTAATTGAGTGTTGATTTTTTCCTCGCCTCCTGGAATTTCAAAATACCAATATAAGATATAAATAGGCAATACAGAAAAGATACCAACGAGAAAACTTCTTCCTTTATTCATCTGCGATATTCACTTTTATATCAATATCTTGAAACATTCCCACATCGTTATGATGTCGAAAAACAACCTCGTTTTCATCCTCATTCCATTCTATTTTTCCAAAAACATCCCACGCGTGACTGCATCCAACACAATATTCTTTTACCTTAAACACATTTGCCCCATCGGAAATTCTAGTCACCGAGATTTCATGGATCGGAAATATTTCATTATCAATCTCAATTTTTCCGCACTTTGATACCTTTCCCCTGTATTTCTTGTTCTTGGAATCAAGATAGATTGATCGTCCAATCCAATTTTGTTGGATACAAGCCTGGGATGAGTAATCTTTTCCATTTTTAACAACTCCTTTCCCCGAAAAATAGGCAAGGATTCCTAATGAGACCAGGAATCCTAAACACCAAAAAAGAAAGGTGCCAATATAATTTACTACTTTTCTATTTTCCAAGTTTCTTTCCATTCTGACTTATATTCAAATTCCTTAGCAACTCCAATCTCAGTCAAATATGCAGACAAACCGTCATGAAATTCAATCTTCTGACCACCTCTCACAGGCAGCTCAGTCACATAGTTAACTCCAGCAGCTTTTTGTTCTGCAAACGACTCAAAATCCCAGTTATCAACTACCCCCCATGTCGTCTCTATTTCAATCACGCCGCTATCATCAAGTATAATTTGACTACTAGACTTCAATTCGAATCTGTTATTCGCATACTTTAACCTTGCATTTGATTGCTCAGCTAACAACGCTCCATCCTTAAGAATCATCCCATACTTATCAACATCACCCAACCAAACTTTAGAGAAAACATCTTTTGAGCTAAATTCCCCCCCGCTCCTTATAGAACCAGACTTTTCTATATCTAACACCATCATTTCCTTCATCTTATCCATTGCATAATTAACAATGGTTGATGTCTCATATATTTCCGAGTCTATTATCAGCGTTTCACCTAAATGAGACTGGTCAACGTATCGCTCGGTAAGTGCAGCAGCTTCCCAAAGCCCTTTCTCAGGGGAGAAAACCCCATCCTTCAGGCCCTCTAACCATTTGAATTTACCCCCTCGAGCCAATGAACGATTGAAATCAACCATAAATTCCTTCTCGGATTCATTAAAAGATTCACTATTCCTTGCTTTTTCGGTTAACAAATTCAAGCGCTCTTGAATATCTTCGATATCTCCCGTCGCGATATTATATGGAATATCTAAAACATCAGGCACCCAATCAGAAAGCCCTGCAACTAAAACATCATCACCAAGATTCTCAAAAAGATCATCAGAATCTAATAAAGGTTTATCTCCGTATGACGCTTGCATTTCACCCATCAACATATCGCTTAAGGCTGTGTCGCCGTTTGTACTGTTCACACCAACTAACGTTTTCTTTGACTCTCCATTAACTATCTTAGTTTCCCATACCTTACCATTATCATCCGTAACCGTAAAACTTCCGCCTTCTTTCATCTTATCAACAATACCGTCCCCTATGGCTTGTCCAAAGGCATTCGCTGCAATTTGCTCATCCGTCTGCTTTCCGCCTTTACCCATGCCACGTATGATTTCCCGCTTAGCTATACCACTTACGGTACCGTTGATTGTTTTGCCTAACACATTGCCGTCAAGACTCGGAACTTGCACATAAGATGCCCCCATCGCTCCAGCGACACCAGCCCAGCTAAATTTCTCTCCAATTCCTGTAGCAGCATTAACGGCGTAGGATCCAACAGCTTGAACACCAGCCTTGGCCCAGCTGCCTTGCTTCGAAACATAGTTACCCGCAGTTCTAGAGTAGGACGACATCTTCTCAAAGAAAGTGGATGATTCACTAACTGTGGCGGCAGTTTTGGCCCCATTTGCCCATTGCCCAATACCTGCCGTCACTGCCGATGTTAAACCAGCCTGTCCCACCTGGCTCCAGGAAAAGTCATCTTGCACCCCAGCAGCCATTCCAACTAGCTGACCCGCAATATTACCAACCGCTCCAGCCACAAAGGCAATAGCTACAGTTGCCCCAAAACCAACCCCAGCTGTTCCTGCCATCACGGCAGACCCGATGGCAAACAAACTACCACCAACCCCAGCCCCTACCGTTGCAAAGGCTGCTGCTGCAGCTCCTGCAGTAAATATTGATGCAACAATAACAATAATAATGATCAGAATCTGAGCAACACCACAACCACCTCCATCTTCTTTAGGTGGTGGTGCAATTGGCATCGTTGGCGTTGTATCACCAATAATGCTGCTCGGGTTATACGGTTTAAAGGTATCCGAAGCGTTTCTCACATTGGATATACTGTTAGGGATTATCAAAGTCTGGCCAGCTTTTAACGCATCGCCAGCACTTAACCCATTAGCTTCCCCAATTAAGTACCAAAGTGATGAATCTCCCCAAACACTTACTGCTACGTTTTGTAATGTTTCCCCGTTTCGGTTAACCGTGTAACTACCTGGAGCTGCAGACGGATAGTTGTCATTGATAGCTGAGAAATTATAGTCTATATCTAAGCCGTCAATTTCACCGTTAGTTGCTACCCCTTGACCGTTAGCGTAGAAGTAAAACTGCTGCTTATTACCTTCATCAACCCTAACCGTTTTAATAAATTGACCTTGGCTATTAGAGATAAAGTAACGGTCTTTTGTTTTTCCATCGTCCGTATGCTGGTCATCAACACGTTGTAAATTACCATTTACATCATAATGATTCTTGACGGTGCCATCGAGTAACTTACCCGAAGTCTCTTTGCCTTCTGTTCTATCCGCTTTAATACCATTATTGCCTATAAAGCTATACGTATACTCAATCTTCGCACTCTCACTGGTATACGTATACGCCCTCATTCCAGCGCCATCATATTCATATTTATCAAGCGTTAAACTAGCACTTACACCTGCGCCCTTGATAGCTGCAAACAAATTCTCATCGTCAATATCAATACCCTGACCCAACACACCCGCGATTTCATTAAAGTCATAATAACGCGTTGCCGTGGTACGCCCAGCAGTATCGTATTCCGTCAATATTACTTGAGAAGGTGTGTCGCCTAATTTTGCATAACCGTCTTCATCAGTTTCAGCGGTATAGTCGTAGTTAAACTGTATTGTCATACGACCTAGACGGTCATAATGTTTTTTACTGACAAAACCACCATTGCCTTGGTCGGAAATCACCGTGGCCTGGTGACGATTATCGGCATCATAAAGATACTTTTCTGTCGTAGTTACAATTGCATCATCTTTAAGATAACGCACCGCGGATACACGATTACCAGCAGCATCATAGACAAGTGATTGGCTTTTCTCATTCTTTGTAATAACAATGTTACTTGTGCCATTTCCTTGATCTTGAAGCTGGCCCTGACTAACGGTAAGTCTATCCATTTCATCAAATGCATACCAAAGCTTGTCTTGCTCAACAGTGTCAACAACACGAGAAACAGCTCGACGGTTACCCACAGCATCATAGTAATAGCGTAAATCCATCGTATAATCTGTTAACGCTGCATCGCCCTCACCTTGAGATGCTACTTGGGTGATACGCCCTAGGTAGTCGTATTTTATTTCCGTTGTCTGACTACCCGTAAGCTCAATGGTATTATTAAAACCGGTTAAGTACTTGTCATAGATCCCTTGCTCTTTAACCTGCCTACCCATTTCATCGTAACTATAAACCGTTTTAAGATTTATCGTGACATCATTATCTTCCGCTAACATACCGCTATTAAGGTAGGTATTTTGTCTATTTTTACCCAGTGAATTAGTCTCTACACGCAGTTGACCCGCGTTATCGTAAACATAGTTATAAGTAATACCACCTTCAACAGCGCTACTTGCAACAAAATCAGTACGCCCAGTCAAGTGACCAAACGCGTCATACTGCCAATCAGCCACCCATTGAAAGTTTCCACCCTTTATATGAAGTGAATGATCTTGTTTAACTTCCGAGACTTTATTTCCTCTACGGTCATATTGGTACAATGTACCGGTTAGATTTCCTGAGGCCTCACTATTTTGTGTAAATTGGCTAATAACACGCCCTTCAGCATCGAAAAGTGATTGATTTGTAATCCAAGTACCATCACCTTCACGAACCAGTAATTGCTTAGTGCGAACACGATTACCCGCTTCGTCATACTCGTACTGAATTTCACCACCCGATGGCGTGTAATGGTTTGTCATTCGGTCTAGGCGATCATAAAGGTAATATTGGCTATGACCGAGACCATCAGTGTCTTCCCGAACTCGCGCTAAGGCATCCATTCGCTTGTAACTAACCGATCCATCTGCAGCAACAATTTTTGTCTTTTGACCTGCAGCATCATAACTTGATGCACTGGTATGGTCATTGGCGTCTACCTTCGCAATACCACGCCCAGACATATCAAAATAGAATGTCGTCGTCTGGCTCTGTGTGCTTTCAACACCATGCTCATCCACAACCAATACGCCATTAACCGCCGCTTGTGTTTGGCTTATCATTCCACCTTGCTGATTGTATCTAATCAGTGTTTTTTCACCATCGGCTGATTCGCTCTCGATGGTTTTACCCCACCGATCGTAACGCTGAAAAGTTTCAGGGGTATATGTTTGCCCATCACTTGTGAACTGAACACCAGTCTGCGACACCGCTCGATCCAGCGCATCATGCTGGTAGATGGTATGTCTGAGTTGTCCCCTGCCTGTGGATAACAACTCAGTCAAACCTGCAAGGTCTAAGTCGTAGTTTGTAACATCCAATGCAGAGCCACTCTCAAAGCCCATACCACTATTGGATATTTCGCGTGTGGTACGGCCTTTTTGATCGTAGAAGTACACCCGATCAACACCGCTCCCACTATTGGTTCTAATCAGCTGTCCTGCAGCGTCATATTTAAAATATTCATGCCATTCATCATTAGCGGCATCTTCTTTTAATCGGCGATTTGACATTTCACCGAATGCATTAATTTGCATTTCAGTCGTGGCTAATTGTGGCCCATCACCTTCATAATTAGGACGTAATGTTATAACTGCTGTTTTGTTGCCTCGCGCATCATACTCATGCACCTGACCAAAGGTGGCAAAGTTGCTATCTTCTACATTAGATACCCGTCGCCATTCTTTTCTTACGTTACTCTTTTCATCGTAACTAAAATAAGTACTGACCCCTTCGGCATCGTAGTATTGCAACATATTGCCATTGGCGTCATAACGCCAATAACTTTGCTGATCCTGCTCATGGGAGGAGGACTTGACGGTAAATTGTGATTGGTCGTGCATCGCTGCACCATTTTGATGGCGCAACTGAGAAACCTGGTTTCCAAGCGCATCATAACCAAACGTTGTTAACGGGCTAATGATGGCTTTATGAGATGATTCAATCTCAGCATAAGCATCAACTTGACCACCAATTACAACGTTGTCAGAAACAATCGGGGCATCAAAGTTTGTATCAGCAGAAATCTCGTATTCATAAAGACCGATAGGAATGCCTTCTGTTCCTACGGTATAGGTGTTGTTAGCAACTTTAGTCAGTGTTAGTTCGCGCCAAATCAAAGCATCTTCTTTTGAAACACCCAATGCATCACGCTGAGTATCATTCACTTTGGGTCTATAACGAATAACGGCTGTCTCTGAATTTAAATTGAGATTAACCACTTCCATTTTCTTCTGAAGCGAGGTGCCTGACCCACTATCAATAAGAAGGCGTTTCTGACCATCAACCACTTTCCAAACACGTAAACCTTCAACTTGTTCAAGTCGAAGACTGCGACCCTTACTACTACGATCTGACTCGGACCTAAACGACAATCCATTTTGGAACGATCCGCCTAACCCTTTAATGCTCGCTCCCATTTTATGACCAGCATCCGATGAGCGGAAGGTGACAAGGTCATCTCCGTCTCTAACATTTGAAAAACGGGCCTTTACTTCCCACTCAATATCACCAGAGCCAAAAGCTTTGAGAGAATCCCAGCTAACACTGAATTTATTCTCGTGCCGCCATTTTTCTTTCTTGTAATCATAATATTGCTGAGAAATTATTTTTGTGAATGATGAATACTCAACACTCAGTAACGATGTATCCGACCGGCTTACCAACGCATCATCATTGGTTCGAATGATTTGGTAATCGCCCTCACCAACAACAGCAACACCATTCATTAGTGCATAATGATATTGACCTCTAGCGGCTTGGTTGTTTGCGTTTAAATCAATCTCATCTTCACCTGAATAACTGTAGGTGACTCCGTTTACATTAATACTATCTATGAGTGATTTTTTACCCGCAAGATGAAGCGTCGCCACGTTACCATCAACCGTCACCCAACTAACAGGTTGAAGACTTGACGAGCTATCATCAGTAATAATATCAATTTCACCGCTAGCAACACCAAATGTTTCAGATTCACCAAAGCGAATATAACTGATTTGATACTCGTAACGATCCGTCATCAAACCCGACACATTAAGCTCAATTGTGTCACTTTCTATATTAAGATCAATTTCAATTGACCCTGACACTGAACCATCCAGCGACTTATAATCAAATATAGCTTTTTGTAAACCTGCAATTTGAGGTCGTTGCCAGCTTAATGTTGCACTAGAGGTGCCTTTGCCATCATGCGTGATAACCGTTCTTTCAGGAGTATCTTGTATCTCACTAAATCGCTCTGGTTCAATCGTTGCCGATATACGGCCAAGTGCATCGTAATAGGTATAAGTGCTGGCGCCAATGGTATCATTAGCGTTGTTATGACTCGTCATCACTACAGCACGACCTAGCGCATCATATTGAGCCTCATTTACCAACACAGATGCTTTAAATTCCCGAACAGGAGTCGCTGACTCTCGCTCTGGATAGTATTCAGATACTTCTGCATCAGCAAATATCACACTATCAACAACAACATCTAACCACGATTCACTGACTTGTCGATTTAATGCATCATATTCAAAATGTCGAATCCGATCGAAACCACTTTCCCCTCCGTCCAGCAGGTCAACCGTTGGACGATGTGCAATAACCTGTGCGTGCTCCCATACGACCTCCCAATCTATGTCATTCGACGATGTCAGCGCTGTTAGTAAGTTAGGAACATCTAGCGCTTTTGCGTACTCGACCTGATCAACAAGGTTTCCATTAGCATCATAACTTTGTGTTGTAACGTAACCTGTTGCACCAACCTCAGCCCTAAGTTTCCCGGTATTGTCATAATATCGGTGGGTATTGGTCGTTACCTCGTCTCCCAACCATTTCTGTTCACTGAGCAGTTCACCCCAACCGTTATATTGGTAGTGCGTTATTGCTTGCTCTAGTGCAATGATATTCTCGGAACCACTATTAACCGTTAGTACGTTTGGCTGGTAAACCTCAAGTTTACGATTGGACTTATCAAAAACTGTATTAATGGTTCTATTATCTGCACCGTTAATATTTGCAAGACCCGTCGACCCGTTAATCCATACATCAAATGCCTCAAAGTTAATGCTGACTTCCAATTTCACTAGATCAGGCGCACTAGGTGCTATGTGAGGTGGAGCATTAACAACTGGATCAGTGATTGCTGTCGCATAGCGAGTTAGCTCAACAACATTTCCGAATACATCATAACCATAACCTGTCACATAACCGTCGCCGTCAATTTCATAGGCTACTCGATTGGCTTGATCATAAATTTTGTAGCTGTAATGACCCAGTGCGCTCTCATGTACCACGGCATTACCGACACTATCAAACCACGTCGTTTCTCTTGGTCGGGTACTAATATCGAACCGCTGAGAGTTAAGTAAATCTCCTTCGATATTCGTATCTTGATAAACCAAAACTTCTGGATATAACGTGCTAATTTGACGGCCCAGTTTGTCATACACGTAACCAACTTCACGCTGCTCGATTGACCCTGCGGCATCAATTTGGCGTGTAACATGACCTAAGCCATCGTATTCAAAGCGGGTGATTGAAGATTCTAGATATTCTTCTGCATGTTGGTTGGCATTAAGCTCCCCAAGACCAGGGGCTGGTGTCATCCTATAAGCAGAGTACACATTTACGGTGCTATCAACTTGTGTACTGCTGCCACTAAGCAGTTGCATATTTGCTTCTGCTGTAGTGCCTATATACAAACTTATCCAATCGGTTTTAAGCACTGTTGAAGCCAATACTTCTAGTTGCTCTCCAACACGTCTGGATAGCTGTATAACGGCAGATGTATTCGGTTGCCACACAATTTGGGGAGGTACGTTGTCATCAGCAACATAATCACCGTCCTTAATAAGGTGTGTGGTAATGACATAATGCGTTCCCGCTTCAATCTGGACAGGGTTACCATCAAGGCCCAGCAAGTCTTCAGACAATGCTCCGGTTGTGTCATCTAGTAACGATTGAAGCTTGGCTGTACCATTCGAAAAATGCACAGAAAGCTCTCTATTGACTTCACTCTCATTTGAACCAATAAGACCAACAGTGGCGTCCATAGCGGATATATCACCACCAAAAGACAGCTCCATCTGCCACTGGTAACGGTCTACGCTCTGGCTTACCATTTCTGTCGATAACGTATGAGGTTGTGTTGCGTTCTTTGTGTTATAGGTTAAATATCCTTGCTCACCTTTAACATGATCAACACCTACGGGTAATGCAACAAGTGAGCCCAGTAGACCATCAAGATTCTCAGAGAAATCCTGCTCATAATTCAACCCAGTTACACGAGTTTGAACTACGCGCGGGGTTACCTCTGCAATAAGTCGGTTAGCACCGTCAAATTGATAGCCCCATCGATCTCCCATTTTATTAATTAAGCCAGTTCTATTGCTAGCACCATCATATTCATAATATTCCGACCCACCCATCGCATCCGTCTCGGATATCACACGCCCAGCAGCGTCATATTCCGTCGTATTCTCTCGATAAGGATTAACAGGTTGATTACCTTGCTCTTGAATAGCAGCTTGTATATCGGTATAAGCTGCTGCCAATTCAACATCCAGCACACCGTTATTAATATAAGAGGATGGTATTGGGCTTTCAAAAATTCGTGATACGGTTTTACGCCCGAGTTCATCATAAATATTTTCGGTGAGGCGGCCTTCCGCATCAACATTAAAACGTAATTGACCGGCAGCATTAAACCCAAAGTAATTCGTGCGATTAGCTGCATCTGACTGATGGGCATTAATATGCAGATTAACATCAGCATCAGATGGATTACTTGCCGTTATTGCTTCTGCATAGGTTGTAGTACTTAATGTATTACCCACGCGATCATATTGATGCGTTGTTAGATACCCTGCAGCCTCAATTTTTGATGTGACTCGACCAAGAGCATCGAAGTAGCTAAAGCTTTGGCGAGTTCTATCAACAAGCAGTGGATCACTTTCAATAACTGCTTTTATCGCATCAAGTGCCCCCTGAACTTGGGCAACTCTGGCGCCATTATCCGTATCATTTAACACAAAGTCTGCTGCAAGCATGCCATCATGAGCAATAGAAACAACAACCCTTCCGTTGTCATCGTATACCGATTCAACCACCGTATTATCAGGTTGAATCACAAAACGCAAACGACCATCGTTATCATATACAAAGCTTGTTAAGCGATCATCTGCTTCAGCTGTAATAATGTTCTGGACACTTTCTACCGTGGTAAACGTGTGTAAAGCATAGGTGCCGATTCGATGTTGATATTGTACATTCGCAATCGAACGTCCCATATCGTCATATCGGGTTTCTGTTATTTCACCTAAGGAATTAATACTAAAACGTTGAAGATTTCTTTCATCGTAAACAAACCACGTACTATTACCATTACCATTAGTTTGTTGGATAACATTATTGTTCAGATCGTAACGATACTGAGTAACAATATCTAACCCTTCACGTTGAACCTCTCCACTTGCCTTATCAATCCAGGAAGGGTCAACTGTTGTTTTAACTAATCGACCCAATCGGTCATATTCATTCTGAGTATAGTTTGTCGCCGTCAGTGCAATACGTTCGCCTGAGTCTTCATCTACAACAACACCCGTGTAACCGCCGACGCCAACACTCAATTGTTTTCCTTGGTCATCATAGGTAAAGGTTGTATTGGTAATAGCAACTTGTTCACCATTAAGGTTATCCATCACACTAACGGAGGTCACATTACCCTTTGCATCATATTCTGTTTGCGTTTCTATCAGAATCTCTTGCAAACCTGCAGCGGCATGCTGCTGCACTTGCTGCTCAACAATTCGCTGTCCTTTAGCATCATAAATATAACGACTTTCCAGGTTTAAGCCGTCAGGGTCAACTTGACGGGATAAAGATCGAAGTGCCGCATCGTAACGATAAAATACCTTAACGCCATTCGCATCAACGCTTTCCTTTAATAACCCACTTGAATAATAGGTACTTTCATGATCAGCAAGCTCACTATTGCTCGATACAAATGCACTGATCGCACTAGCAATGGCAACTTCATCTCCCGATAAATCAACAGATGCCAAATTATCACTATGCAAAAATGTTTTCTGTAATTGACCTCGATCATCATATACAAATAACGTCCTACCAAGTTCAGCGTCTTGTATCAAACGCTGCTCACCATGACGGTTGCTCCACGTCGTAATAGAAACATTTTCTGGCGTCGTTATAGTTACAGAACGCTGTTGGTCATTATATTGGTAAACGGTACTTTGTTGATTCGCATCGATTGTTGTTAATGCCCGATCAAATGCATCATAAATTGTGCGGGTCTTAATTTCATCTCCATTATTGACAAACTGCGTTACGCTGAGTTGACGACCTCGTTTGTCATATTCAAAAGATGATACATTCCCTTTGGCATCGGTACTTTCAACAACACGTCCAAAAGCATCGTAACTAACATGTACATTCCGACGAAGACCTAGGCTATCTTCGCTGGTGTTAATCACCCTACCACTTGCATCCCGGAAATAATCATTGTGAATTTCCTGGCCGTCTAGTTCACCACCATCAACAAAGCGCGTATCTCGAACCTTTTCTCCAAACGCATTATATTGAGTAGCTACCTGATGCCCTAAAGCGTCTTGTTTTATAACAAAACTACCTCTTCGATCGAAAGCAGCAAGATTCACTGAATCTTCTTTGGTTCTAAAGCTTCGGAATAACGACAACAATTCTTGGCTTAGCAAACCACCCATCAGCCCATTAACTAACTCAGGGTCAACACGGTTGGTATACTGACGATTGCCAATCACTTCGCCGAATGTATTGTAAATTAATTCTGATAACTCATTCTCACCATTTAACGTGAAGACTTGACGACCACTCGCATCAAAAAACCCTCTGGTAACACGCTCCCCATGATTTTGTTCATCAGAAACAAGCTCTGCCTGAGTTCTACGTCCATTCAGATCATAGGTATAATTCCACTCATTTCTATCCCCATATTCATGAACAACTCGACCAGCAGCATCGTAATCTGCTTGAGTGGTACGCGATTCTTCGAAACTCTCTATGTCATTCACTACAGCGATGCCGGTAGTAGACTGAACCACCTGTGACATAGCATCATAAATACTCTTTGTACGCGTACCCGTATGATCTGTTTGTGTTAAAACTTGCCCTTGCGCCCCGTAGGAAAATTGAACGGATTGCTCCTGCAAATCTCCCGCTGGTAAAGTAACAAATTGCAGATCGGACATTGACACGCCAATGCCATGATTTGATTCAAGCCATGGCATTGCTCCAGGAGTTAATCGAGCACCATGTACAATGGATTTAAGCAACAAGCCATCATCTGTGTATTGACTTTCTGTGACATAACCTTCGCCATCAATTGTCGCGACAACTTGGCCTTTACTATTATAAAGCGCATATTGGTGTATTGCTTCCGCTAGCGCTTCTGTCTCTTCTGTTGTGGAAGAGGCTTTTGCTATCGCAAAAATATCTGTAAGCGTTCCATTCACTCGAAGACTTTCGTCTTCAATTCGTGTTGCATATTGAATAGTTTCAACTTTTCGCCCAATACCATCATAAACATACTCGATGACGCTACCATCACTGCCCAGTTGTGCATGCACCTGTCCGTTAACATCATGGAACTGACGTAATTCTCGACCATTAATGTCACGTTCAAACGTGACATTAATGGCTTGTGTTGCTTGATTCGACGGATCCGCAGAGAATGTACCCTGTGCAGAAAAGAGTTCTTTTTGTGTCGTTGTATCCGTATAGATTAACTCAAAGTCATAGTCTGTTATTGAGGTTATAATCCGCGGGTCATTGGGATTGAAATTTGCGCCCCGACCGTCAAAAACTACTTGATCCAAACGGATATCAACATTACCCGTATCATTGATTTCGCCCACACTCGCCCACTGCCAATTATGGGTTTCAGCGTCTTTATATCTTAAGTTAATATTGGCATTTTCAGGACGATGAGACACATCTAAGGAAAAAACCGGACTTGTGTGGTAGGTGTTTTGTTCTCCTACTTCTAACACTTGCGTAAATGAGAACCCGTCATTCACTTGATTCACCTGAACAAGGTAGGCGCCGTCGGCTAACCCACCCTCTGGGCTAACATACTGTTGTTTCTCTGGATCGCTATAAAATTCATCATACCGATCGTCTGACAGCACCATGACACGACCATCTGTTGTCCAATCTGGTATATACCATGGGTAGATTTCCTCGTGATTGACCTTTTCAACAACGTGATCACTATCAATGGCGAAACGCCCAGTGGCAACAGGTATCCCTAAATCCGCGTTCGAAAACACTTCGTATTGATAGATACCGACGGGAATCGTATCGTATTTTGTGGCGTAAAAATTGTCACTGTATTGACTGACCGTCAGTTCTTGCCACGCATTGGGCCCGCTCGCATTTTGAAGTTTATAACGTACTACCCCCGTATCCGTACCCAATGCCAGATTTTCGAGTTCCAACCAGTTACCACCATTACTGTCGGATGTGCTGTCTATCATGAGATGCTGTTCATCTACTACTGTTTTCCAAGCACGCAGACCCTCAATCCCTTGCACTCGATATTGGCGACCAACTGTCTCCAAATCCGGATCATCGAAAATCCCTTCTGGTGCAGACATAAATGCAACGGCATCCTGCCCTGCATCATACATTAGCAACAAATTTTCACCGCCAGGCCCCTTCAAGACACCGTCTAGATAGGTACCTCCAAATCCACCGGACTGCCAACCCTCGATTGGCAAATCTCTCGAGCTATAGGTTATGACTTCAGTTTGACCTAAAACGCCTTCGAAACGTACATCAACTTCCCAATCAACCGATCCATCGCCGTATAGGTCTAATGAATCCCAATCAGTCGCATGAAAATCCACCCCATGCCACAAGCCACCTTCCACATACTCTGATTCACCACCATTTAGCGAATATACATCATAGCCATATTCTGCGCTTAACAAAGATACGTCGGTTCTTTCGACGCCTTGGGTGCTTTTGGTGATCTGATAGTCGCCTTCCCCAAGTACAATTCCATTGCTATCTATTAATTGATAGTAGTATTGGCCTCTTGCTTTATGCTGATACTCATCCGATGAAAGTTCAATGCTGGACTGTCCGGCATAATCGTATGATTCGCCATTTACGACAATTTGAGTAACATTCGGTATCTCTGCTAACAAATGTAATTTTGCGGTGTTACCCGAGACCGTCACCACATTGCCGTCTTCCGAAAACCACCCTCCTTGCATCACCTTGTCATTTAGGTCGATCCCTCTGTCATAGAGCATTTTGACCTCAGGATCGTTATAATCCCAAACGTCCGTCGTTATGGTTACCAAATCCTCTTGGTCCAATATAACGCCAGCGTCCAATACATTGATGGTAGCGCCATTGCCCGTCGGGGAAAATACTGATACGTTATTCGAATACACTTCGCTTGTCTGTGTTGAACTCAAATTATTCGACAATGAGACCCCTGACGCTAAAGTATAAAACTCTCCATCAGTATTCCCCAACGGAGTGTAAGAATCGACGCCATTTCGCGTGATGCTAACACCAAGATGCCCTTCTTTTATCAATTCTCGAATACTTGAGTTTGTCTCTTCTCGATACAGTTTACCCAAATTGATAGTGGCTATATTGTCCACTGGGTTAATCGTGAAATTTTCTCGCTGGCTACCCGCATAATTTAGAACCACGCGATCGGCTGGATGTAGATCAGGTATGACGATTTCTAGAATCGTGTCGGGAACGACCTGAATAGTTAGTTGCGAATATGTCCCATTGTTGTTCCCCCCTGTTGATGCCATCCAATAGTCGTCACCATGGGGTGTATAGTACCCCATTAGACCAGCCCAATTTTGTATCACGACACGTTCAACGAAACTATCCCCAAGTAACTCATCGCCCACTATAACATCATCAATACTCAACACGACTTCCGAAACAGAGTTACTACTGCGACCAGTATTTTGGGAGAAAGAGCCTCCATGCTGCCATTCACCGTAACTCTGTTGATCACCGCGTCCAGTTGACGTGCCGTAACGAACAAAAAAAGCATCGATGCCATTATTGGTTCCTACATCGCCCAAATCCACATTCCGGTTATCCGCTAACGTCCACGGTGCATAACCATTTACAAAATCATTAATAGTCGCGCTATACCATGTATCTTCGTAACCAATAGTATCCAAATGATATGGGTCTTGAGATATATAGCTTTGTGGCCTATCGATGGTAGTCGCATCGCCATACAGCTGCACATCGATATAGTTTACATGATGATACATTGCCAGGTTTGTGACAAAACCATGGTCACTCGATAACTTTGCGGTCGCACTAATTTTACCAAAATCAAAAAACTCTCGGAAACCATCGCTCCAGTTAGAATCTGGATTATCCAATTGATCAAAGATAAATGCGTACTCTGTCCTAGGGTCTGGATTCCCATTTTTACCGTTCAGCCCCCCATCAACATAGTACTGTACTTCATTGCGATCTAACGTGACGTAACTATCCCAGGAAGATAACGTATCAAAATTCTTCCTCTCTTGATAAATACGGGTCGCTAACGTCAGATTATTTGCCGTAACACCCCTAACCAAATCCACATTCGCTACATAACCCAATGTAAATTCAGCATCCTCACTCCTGCTACCAACGATACTCTCTGACGCGCCCGCACTTATTTCCAAAGAAGACTGATACGAAAAATGCGTGCGTAGCTCATCCACAGTGGGCGCTACCTGAGCCCCGACACTCACAACACCCTCTTTCGTAACCGTGTTAAGCATGCCCGTATCATGATATTCAATACCGTACGCATACTGACCAGCATTGAGCTGCCCAAAGTCCAACTGGCTCTTTCCCTCACCTTTTGCCAAAAACAACTGCGTTGTTTGGCCAGAAATAGGGTCGTTATATTCCAGCCGATACCCTGAGGCACTTTCATTGATCAGTACCGCTTGAGCGGTGTTAATTTCCTCTGGGCCCACACGATGAGAAAACGGCGTACGTGTCACCTGTGATAAATCACTGTAGTTCACCACCACTTCAATAAGATAATCACCATTCTCTAATGCTTGTCCGTCACTCAGTAGAAGCTTACCGTCATAGCCCGCATCATTGGCCACTTCGGTGTTTACCGTCCAATTAACGGCAACGCCTAACTCGGTGGTACCGGTAATATACGCTGTTAAACTATCTACGCTTAACGCATCCCTTAGCGGAAGATAATTTGCGAGTGACGTTCCTTGCGTTTCGCCTAACGTCAACTCTCCAACGGTCTCGGCAAGTATGTGTTCACTATTACCGGTTGTTTCTATAATTTTATATTCCCACTGCGTCTGTTCTGCTCCGGTGATATTGGCGGTATAGGTACCATTAGGTTGGACAATAATGTCCGCTTGTTGATAAGCTTCTTGTGATTTTTGGGGTCTAAAATGAAAACTCACGTTACTGTCCACGGCAACATCAGGCAAATCCCAACGAAGGGTTTGCGTAACTGATTGGGCATTATCGACCACCACATAATCAAACGCCGCTATATTGTAGAGAGTGGCATCATTGTGTTTAACATATTTAACACCAATACGATAATCCCCCGCTAACAAGGATCTTCTCTGCGCTAAATTCAGATGACGCTCATAATAACTATCTTTATCGCTTCCCCAAGTCATCACAGTATCAACAACCTGGCCTTCCCTATCGGTTATCGTCGCAATCGCAAAATCTAACGCATTGGCTGTCTCGGTATCAAAAAAGTGGGAAATAGCGCTGCCCGCGACGCCTTCTGCAGTATGAGAAAGCACATCAAATTCAATGCTTGATGTGGATTCATACTCGCCAACCAATAACTCCGCAATGGATACACTGCCCATGCCTTTTTTGACGATTGCGCCATTAACCGTTTCAACAATACGGAATTCATAACGGCCTTCATTTTCATCCGTCTCTTTTTCATATAGGAAGTTTGCACTGTAGGTATTCTTTCCTGATACCATTTCAATCTGCGTCGCACTTTCCCACGCATCACCGCTTTCTTTTTTAAACTCTGCGGTAATACTGCTTCCAACTTGGCTGCCTTGCTCTTGCAATGCAGTGATAATCAAACTATCGCCAATTGCTGTCTCCTCACCGCGAATTGCCATGACGGAATGTAACGTGCTCCAATCTACGATGCCGCCACCGGTAACAAAAGCGTGCTGTGCAGTTTGAATCTCCACTCCGTTATCATCGACCACAGCAATGGTGGCAATATCATTATCAACGGTAATAACTAACTCATAGGTTGTTCTTTCTTCGAGCTGAACCCCGTCAGAAGCAAACAATGACAGGGCATTTTGAGACAAATTCCCCGCCGCTGACATTGCCATTCCTTGATCGAGGAAGATACCCAGGGATTCTGATTCAACGCCGTTTTCCAATCCGATGAAACCCGTATATCCATTTCTACCCGTATCAAAGGTAAAGTGGAATTCACTCGCAAGCGCAGACGCATCATGGCCTTTGTACTGTCTTTCGCCCTGAACACGATACCAATCATCACCCATGCTACGAGACAGGTTAAGGCCGTCACTATCAACAAACGCATGGCTACCATCAATACCCAATAATGCCACATTACCATTGGTAAGATCGTATTCGGTAGTAGCAGGTTGCCATGACAGTGACAATTCAACACTATTATCACCAAAATCGATGACCGTCGTGTGTATCTCTTCGGTTGACGTTTTTAGTGCGCTAGTAGCGGCATTGATTAATCCCGCATTTTCATGCCTTGCTGTCGTGGAAAACTGTACATCGGTACTCAGCCCTTGAATGTTAAGGCCCTTATACCCATCAGTTCCTTGCGCAGCAAACAATTCATGTGACTGTTCATTATACGCATTTTGGCTTTCTTGGTAGCGGTGAAGCATTGCCGTCGGCGCACCGTCACCTCCAATATCGCTGATATTAAGTTCTGCATATTCCGTCGAATTTTCTACGCCGTATCGAATCGTGGCATTGGCCGCCGAATCATCGCCGTCCCACACAATATTGGAGGTACCCAGGATCTGCTGCTCTTGGTTCGGCGATACCGAAAACTCAAAACCACTTAATTGCCGTACTTCATTCCCCACGAGGGTTGCGCTAACCGACACCGTATAATCACCACTCGGCAGTATTTCATCCTTTAGCAGCATCAACTGATTATCATACCCATCAGCCCAGGCACTGGCTTGCACATGGGTAACAACGCTACTCACCTGCACACCATGAGTATCAAATATCGTGGCCGTCAACCATTGGATAGACGCCACATCCGGTATGATATCCACACCCTCAAACGCTTGACGAATCTGATGACCCGAATGGTAGGGGTTGTCAATCATTGCTCCTAGATAATTGGTGACACTCACTCCGTAGTCGTTTTCTACTAATTCACTTGTTGAGTACGCAGCTTCAGCCTGTAAATTTGTCACCACAGTATAAGCATCGCCCGTTACTCCATCAGGCTTGCCCTGAAAATCACCTGAAATAACAGCTTCACTGTCAATACCTTCTTGTGAATAGTGAATAGTGAATTTATAAGTGCCTTCTAACAAATGTTCGGCTGCCGCCGACCAAACTCCATCACTTTTTGTTAGCGCGACACTATTGGCAAGCACTCCGCTGGCACTACTACCTGCATCAGCCTTCCAGTAATACAATGTGACCGGTTTTGATTCGTCAACGTTTGGGGCGGAAGGGTCCGTATTTAAATCAACAGTTAGCTGATGGCTAAAGTCATACCGGTCACCATGCTGAACCTCAAAGGTTTCTAGTTCGTCTCCACTGGCGTTTACTGCACCCTTACCATAACCTTTTACAGATACTTGATATAAGCCGTCATCAAGTATCTGGTCGTCAGATAGATGAAGGTAACCACTATATATATCAGCATTTAGTGAAAAATCTGTCGTTGCAGTGTGTGTTACACCAGTATCTAGGTTAGTAACTGTAGCCGTTAGCCACTGGTATTGATTAATATCTAACGTTCGGCCGCTATTGCCTCCTATTGTGTAAAAACCCTCCAACATCGTTCCTGTTTGAGCATCTTCTTGATATTGAGCACCCTCATAATAAGAAGTAGGCAACGTGTTTATTGCGGATACATGCCCCTCACTGTCTGTTATCCGGAACTCTACATGATATTCTCCTGCACTTAATGATTGCCCTTCAAAAAGGTCTACCTGACCAGCATAATCCTCAAGACTTATACGAGTCTCGACCCAATCAGTGGTAATGGCCATATCATCAGTTACGTTGAGATAACCAGTGCGAACAAGACGTGCTTCCAATTTACTTGTATTGGCAAGATTAAGATAATTTGATGCATTAACGTCATCTATATCAAATACTGCATCAAGTGAACGACCTGCCGTGTCTCCCACTCCTCCGTCAACACTGACTGTAGCTAGCTCTGAGCTCCAACTGGTTGTACCCTCTTCTTCCGCATTTAAGACCAAAAGCGAATAATTCTGATAACTTGATTCTCCCTGGGCTTCAATCACACTGGTGATGCTTTCACCCCAACCACCAAGCCACTCCTCATACACGAGTGTTTTGGGTTCACCGTCCTTGTAGTAATAGATTTCAAGCTTGCCGCTGTGGACTCTGAGTTCGATATTCCATATATCGTTCAGATCACGGTTAGAAGTCATGCTTCCCTTATCCGAACCCTTCACCCCTGTTGAGGCTGTGGCGTCGTTACGATATAGCTTCACGCCAAGTTGATTTGTACCATCTGTAACACCAAAGAAAGTTCGTGAGTAATTGCTGTTCTTTCCACCCGTAATTTGGTATTTGAAACTTACTGGGGTATTGGCTTTCTTAACATATGATTGTTGACCTAACAATCTAGCCGTTTGAGAGCCATTCGCACTATCAACGGCAGTTACTTTAAGTACATCTGTCCCGTTGTCATCGTCAATACTAAAATAAGCGAAGGGGTCATCTGAAAAAAGTTTCTCACCAATATCGTATCCACTGAATCCGAAATTAAAGGCATCTTGGCTGCTATCAGTAAAATCATGAACCGCTTTTGTAGGTAGGTATCCTTTACCATTAATCACATCGATATAGGGTGATGCTAGAAGATCCCCTTCTTCTCGAATAGAATGTACAAACAACTCGCCGTTACTTCCGCCGATATCAATAAAACTATGTAAGCTTTCCCCCCAACTACTGCTCAAGCTTACAGATACCGTTCCCGTGGTGTTTAAAGCTGTTAACTGCCCATCACTACCAACGCTGTAAAAACTATAATTAAGTTGATTTCCTACAACATCAATATCAACTTGGTACTTTTGGCCAACAACCCGTTCTATTGTCTTCCAATTTATAATGCTCGCTGTTGACCCAGAAGAGGTATAACTTTTATCCCCGTAAAATCGCATTCCATGCTGATAGCCATTCTCATCAGCAACACCAAGAAGGATCGATTTATTGTCATCAAACTGGTCTTCACTAAAGACATAACTAACCTTTATCGCTTCATTTCGACTATAATTTCGGGTTCCGGAATACCGGTTTGTATCAGCATAGTTGGAACCAAGCCAATTCGTGTCTCCCGCGTACCTAACGTTGTTTGATGTTAAAACCAAACTCCCGTCTTGCACCCTAAAGTAATTGTTATCAACAACATAACCTGCAAGCCCCACGCGATCAGAGTTAATCCCTACAAAACCTACTTGTTCTGAATCTGACGTATTGGAAACCGAAGTAAAATCCGTTTCCCATACTGTATGCCCTATCACTTCCATATCGGGACGATTGAGTTGATCACTTACTACATAGGCATTTGATACAAAAACCTGGTTATAACCTACACGATTGGCCAGCCATTTATCACGAGCATCAAGGTCACCTTGTGGACTAAGTGCAAGAGCTTGCGTACTTTGTATAAGATTAAACGGCACAGTCACAGAATGCTGGCCCTGTTCCCAGCTTACATTGTCAACGGCGTAACTGCCTTGATCTACACCAGGAACAAATCGGACATCAGTAACAAGAAAATTGGGGCCATTATCATTCTGATCAAATGTTATTCTATTAAGGTTTCCATGCAGCCCAGATTGATCTATTTGCACAGTATATTTACGGTAACCATCACCAAAATCGGTACCCGAAATACCATCTGGAACGAAAGAAACAACCACGTCTTCGGAAGACTCATCAGTAGAAGTCGTTATTGTTATGGTGTTTCCATATTCGATTGACTGAATTGTGATAATATCAATTTCAATTAATTCACTTACATGGCCTTCTGTAACTGAACTATTAACAGGCTCAATCCAACCACCTACGCTTCCATGGTATAATATTTCAGTACCGCCACTTGCCCAAAAAGAGTTATCAGTACTATTTAAATTCCAAACTGACTCACCCCAGACGCTTACTGGTTCGGAGGCATCCCCATCGCTTTTTGCAGCCTTTTGGCTATATGCACCATCAATTGAATAACTATACTGGGAAAATTCACGTACAGTTTCCAGCTCAAGATCCAGTGTTTTCGATACATAAACACCTGACTCGTTAACAACGCTATAGCCTTCATACGGTGTTGAATGTTGAATGGTGTTAATGAGTTGCCCCGCTCCATCATATTCAAACTCTGTCACATAGCCTTCACCATCAATTGAGAATACTAGTCTATTTGATGCATCATAAAGACTCGTTAACACACGATCATCGCCGCTGTAAGTAGGTCTAATTGTTTCAATATTGGTATCAAGTGCCGTCAAACTACTATCAGCTTCATGACGCACTAGTAAACTTAGCTGAGCTATACTTAAGTAATTGGCATATTGAATTGCACGAGAAACCTGGCCAGATGCATTATATTCATACTCTGTCATAGCTCCGCTACCATCAACAGACGCAAGAACAAGACCACGGTTATCGTACAACGTGTGTGTTATTACACCTTCTGCATCTTTAATTGCTCGCTGGCGCCCAGCTTCATCATAGTAATATGAAACCGTACCGAGATTTCCAGCTACATTATCGCCAATATTACTATCATATTGTCTCTGACGTATAAGCTCTCCGGCATCATTAACAAGTACTTCTTGAACCAAACCATTGGCATACGTTGTGGTGATAACTTGCTGGTGGCTATTATCGATATTTGCTGAGTACGTAGTAATGCTATTGAACTTAGTTGCCCCTGTATTATTATCAAGGAGGGCTCCCACGGCATCAATGGTATTATCTTCTTGTAATACAGCGCCCTCCTGATCGACATTATTGGCGACAGCCGTTGCTAAAAGTCGCCCTAAACCGTCGTAAACATAAAGTGTTTCGTAGCCTGCACTATTATGCTGAATATCATTTTGTGCTGTAGAAGCAGATTCGCTAGGTGCCACTCCACGCCCATCAATCTGCTTAATCAGATTTCCGTTCTGATCATAAATGAAATGTGCAGTAGTATTTTGTGATGAGGCAGTATATTGACCCGCACTGGCAATTTCAGAAAACATTGTTATCTGTTTAACCTGTCCACGAAAATCATAAAGTGTGTCTGTTCGTTCTGCACCACTTTTATCAAGGGTCTGTATGGATGACTCACTCATTTCAACACTTGGGTCTAGCAAAACTCCAGCATCTAATGTCTCGAGGTATCTGTACGTTTTAACCGTGCGCTCTTTTGTTGTAGAATCAAGGTCGGCATATTGAATTTCAGTGACGTTAAGGCCTGGACTTATTGTGAAAACTAAACGTTGCTTGTCATCATAAATAAAGCGAGTAACTTCAGCATTTGATGCTGATAACACGTCGTCTGCAGCATCACTATCCGCAGTAGTATAACGGGCTTCACTTATAACTTGATTGTGTGCATTGTAATAGAAGCGTTTTGTATTTCCCTCACCATCTATTTGCCATTCCAATAATCCAGGCATACTGACTTGCTGGTCGTTCGTTAAGCCGTCGTCTTGATAATCGTAGTGAAAGCGAGTGATATTATTATCGCCATCTTTACTATATACAAGATCACCTCGATCACTGTAACGGTATTGTGTTGTATAACGACGACCGACAGAATCAACGGGCGACTCTACTTTGACTATTTGATGATCAGCATCGTAATGATAGCTGGTAGTTGATTTGATAACTGCAGTATCACCAAAGGTCTTAATATAAGTTTCTACGTTTGTAACGCTTTGCTGATAATTATAAGCAGTAACTCGTTCATTCCCTTCACGCCCTTCAATGATCTTGGCGACCTTTTGATTAGCAGCATCATATTCAAATTGAATAATCATGCCGTCATCTGCAGAAAGCACAGGCCCGATTCGCCCGTCAGCTTGAACGGAGTTTATATCTGTGCCGTATACATTACCTTGTTGTACCTGAGTAATTAATGAAGGCGTTGTTGCGTGATAAGTATATTGAGTAACATAAAAATAGCTGTCGCTAATCTCAAACGGGGTTAGATCGGTAATTATTCGATCTAATTGGCCTTCAGCCGTATAGCGATAGGTTGTATATATCGCATCTGTGCTTTCGTCTGGTGTCGGTATGCCGCCACCATCAATATTAAGCGCCAGGTAAGTTTTAACTGATACAACCTGTTGAGAGGCTGTATATCCTATTTCTGTAACTTGATTACCTTCATCGGTAATATAAAGGGTATCATCCACACGAACGTATGTTGTTCCAAACCCTTCTCGATCTTGAATTCTGCTGAGGTTTCCACCAAGATCATAATATTCCTTTATTCCTGAAGTACCCTCCTCCCATATCCACTCATTGTCGACACGTTTAAGAGTATCCTGAGCCCCTGCACCTTCATCACTATAATAAGAGTCTGCTTCACCAAGAAAATTCTGGGTATACCCGTCTCGTGAAGTTCGAGTAGGCACACTTTGGCTAATATCTAATCTCTGATTGAAATTAAAGTAGGTATTATCTCCATCTAAATCTGAAAAGTTACCTAGGCTGTTATACGTTCTAACTACGGACGTATCCATTCCATGACCAACAACAACTTGATCTTTACGTTGAATAATCAGATTACCCGTTTCTGCATTCACATAAGCTTTATCTCCAGCCGAACCAAATCCAATACCATCTGTTCCAAGTTGAGTCTTGGAACTATTGAACAAACCTATTCCTTCAGTGGTAATAATGGCTGTCATTTTTTGCTCCTAAATTCTATTTCGAATATGCAATAACATCGATAACAATGTTGACTGCGTATATATCGTTAAAAAAAATGCAATCGTGCACCAAAAATTAAAATATATTTTAATTGACTTGTGCAACCAAAATAGAAAACATCAATTAATGAAGTAGGTTTTCCTTTGCTAATAATGATCATTTCAAGCTTACATAAAAAAACAAAAATCCCATGCCTTTTTTACAATTTCAATTTGTTATCCATTCCATTTACGCGTAAAGTCTGCCGATTATTGCTTAGGTTTATTAAAAAAGGATTTTGATCATGTTTTTTCGTTCAGATAATAAAAAATCTATTTTTGGAAAGTTAGACCTAATATTCATATTACTCATTGCTTTACCACTATCCTCCCTTCCCCTAGTAAGCAAAATATACGAAATATTTAAGAACGGATCTTACTCAGTATTAACAACGTTCGATATTTTAAGAATGGAAATTTCATTCTCATTATTTTTGCTATTGCTTTGCTCATTTCTTTTACTAAAAACACCAAAAAGCAATAATATATTTCGTATATTAGTGACTACCCTATTACTACCTTCATTATTCCTAAGTGTACAATTTACATTCGCTTCTGCTGCGCTGGGGCGAAGCTGGACCTATGATGCAGGCACATACTTCCTCTACCTTTTAGATTATTCTTTTCTAAACCCCACATCTCTTTGGTTCATATTGATCGTTTCCCCAATTACTCTTGCCGTCATTTCTATTGTTACAAAATGGAATCAAATTCGAAAAATGTCTAACGTTGCCGTTAAAAACGTTTATACAAAGCATATTGCTTTCATTTTTCTATTTTTATCTATAGCTCTTATTCCCCCGATTCAAACCCAGTTTTCGCAAAGTAGATCCTACAATGCACTTGCTTATTTTTTCCTCACAGCAACAGAGTCAAAGGATGAGTTTAAACAATATGACGATTCCACATGGAAGCCTATTCAACTAGATGATATTTCGTACACCTCATCACCGTTAGAAACAAAAAGAAATGTTGTTTTTATTGTTCTTGAGTCCGTTCGCGCTAGCGCCACATCGATTTATGGTGAGAAATATGGGGACACCACTCCATTTCTTAAAACATTAGCAGACTCCAGCCTTGTGGCAGAACAAGCTATCACTATAGTCCCACATACATCAAAATCTACAGTCGCCATAAATTGCGGCATTGAACCCTATTTAGGACAACCTATTTTTGAATCAACGCTAGGGGTTCCTACGACTTGTCTTCCTGATATTCTTGAGGAATATGGGTATGACACCGTGTTCTTTGAATCATCGACTGAAACGTTCGAAAATCGCACTGCTCTGGTAAACAACATTGGATTTAACGAATACCTCCCCATGGAAAGCCTTCCAAAAGATGGGTTTGAGATGGTGAATTATTTTGGTTATGAAGATGAAATAATGCTTCCTCCAAGTCAAAAGTGGATTAAGAACACTACAAATCCATTCTTTGCGCTTTATTTTACGGGCACCACCCACCATGGTTACCAGCCACCATCAAGTTTTCCCATAAAACAATATTCAGCTAATCCTGACTTTAATAGTTACCTTAATTCCATAAGATATATCGACGGTTTTATTGAGAAGCTGTTTGATCAATACAAATCAGAAAATCTCTATGAGAATACCATTTTTGTCATTGTTGCTGACCATGGACAGGGGTTTGGAGAGCATGATTTAACATTGCACAGTGCCATTCCCTATAAAGAAGGACTCCGTGTTCCCTTATTAATTCATAGTAAAGAGTCTCGATCGCAACCCAATCGAGTAGCCGAGGCCACCTCACAAAAAGATATTGTTGCGACTGTTCTAGAATTGTTAGATATCTCCATTTCAGGGGGGGGCGAAGGAAAGTCATTACTTGAGGAAGGTGAGCGTGTTGCATATTCAGCTTGCTGGTATGATTTCGAATGTCTAGTCAGAACAGATAAAAATTACGTATATCAACATTATTTTGATCATAAAAATGATGAGCTTTACTCAATAACAAATGACCCTGATGAAAAAACCAACATAGCAAAAGAGCACCCCGATCTTGTAGAAAAATTCCGTACTGAAAGCATTAATTGGTATAAGAATGTCACATCAAAATACCATAACCAGTATTCATCAATCGACAAGGACTATAAGTCAACAGTCGGCGACACCATGTCATTCGGGTTTATTAACGTTGCAAAGCAATACAAGGCTCTACAGGCTAAAGAGCCGACAGCCATAAATAAAAGTAAATCACCAACAAAAGACCAGTATGCTCTTAACCAAAACTAGACAACTATCGTAGGGGCCTCATCATTTTGCATTTTTCGTAACTTATCTATTGCAGAGCGATGGCGCTTAAATGCAGCTGACTTTGAAATCCCCATCGAACGGGAGATTTCTTCGAAACTGTAACCATACATATAGTGGTATAATATAACCAATTCATGTTCCTCTTTCATTTTTGCAACATTATTCCATAACTGTTTACTAAGCACTTCACCTTCAGCTGTATGGTTATATTTTTCATCGATAATTCCACTGATGTTGCTGTCAATACTCCCCTCACTTTCCAAAAGCAATGATACAGCTATATTAGAAATACTATTTGACCAATCTTCTAGATCTCCGCCCGAAGTTTTCCCTGATGGAAGCAATGACTCCCGCCGTTCTTTTGCATATACCTCTCGATAAATTTCTATATCGTGGCAATAGTGCTTTAAACCGTCTAGTAGCGTCCCTTTTATACGAAACGATGCAAACGTCTCAAACTTTGCGCCACGCGTAGGATCAAATCGATCTAAAGCGTCAATCAATCCAAGGCGTGCATTTTGTCTCAAGTCATCTAAAGAAACGCCATACCTCGCATAGCGAGAAAAGTACATCAAACTCCATGTTGTTGCTAGATGCAGGTAATGCTCTACCAATACGTTACGAGACTGAGTGCATTTTGTGCAAAAATATTTTTCCCACTCCTTATGGGGAATCGAAAGACCTGTAGATGAAGGCGACTTAACATCAACTAAAGCATCCATGCTCTAAATACGCTAAAAACTTGAAACCAAAGCTTGAGCAACCAATGCCCAACCTTCAATAAGTACAAACATCAATATCTTTATTGGCAAGGATATTGTCATCGGGGGCACCATCATCATCCCCATTGACATGAGAATACTCGCAACGATGAGATCAATAGCCAAAAAGGGAAGAAATATCACAAAACCTATTTGAAATGCAGTTTGAAGCTCACTGAGTAGGAATGCGGTCACTAACTGGGTCATCGATATGTCATCTGCCGAATCCGGCACTTCCACATTAGCAAGCTCTAAAACAAGCGCAATGTCCTTATCCCGTGTTTGTGAAATCATAAATTCACGCACCGGCGCACTGGCATTATTTAATGCCGTGGTATCATCGATTTGTTTATCAATGTAGGGCTGTAAGGACTTCTCTTGAATTTGGTCGATGACAGGCGTCATAGTAAAGAGAGTCAACAATAGAGCCAAACCAATAATCACCGTATTTGGAGGCGTTGATGGCATCCCAAAAGCATGTCTCAACATCGATAAAACAATAATAATTCGAGTAAACGATGTCGTTATAATCACAATTGCCGGTGCAAGGCTTAACACCGTCAGTAATGCAAGTATTTTTAATGAATTGGATACCGTCTCAGGTTCACCGTCCATTGACGGCATACTTAAGGTAAATATATCCCCTGCCGTACCAGCAAGCGTATTTGAGGACACCAGCATAAATGCCAATGGCACTAGCATAAAAAACAGTCTAGACAACGTGGTATAACCTCTTATTCTGTTTTATCTAAAGGAGTTACGGTATGGCTTTCTTTCGTTTGTACAACGAGCACATTCAGCCCATCGACATCCAATAAAATCGCCTTAACCCCATAAGAAACCTGTGTGGTCTCCAAGGTAGTTATTCTTTTCCCTTTGTGTTGTACATTGGGAAATGATGCTTGTTGCATCATTTTTTTTCTAATAAAAACGAAAACCCCTGCAGCGGCAAGCAACACAATACCCACACCGGCTATTCGAGTATAGATACGCGTATAGGAGACATCACTATGTTTAAAACCCGCTTTCAGCGCTGCTTCTTCCATAGTTTCAGAGTTTTTAACGACGTCGCTTTCTGACCTAACATTGTCTTGTCCTGCTATTGCAAAACTACAACTTAAGTTAAGACAAAAAACGACGATAAATATCCGTATCAACATCACTGCTCACATTAACCTTTAACGGCAACTTCAGTTAACTGAATACCGAACTGATCATCAACAACGACGAGATTCCCTCTGGCAACACAATTCCCATCAAGCATTAAATCAATAGGCTCTACGGTGTTCGTTTCCAAAGAAAGTACATTATTTTCTTTCAAATTAAACAATTCGCCCACTGAAATCTGAGTCTTACCTAAAATTGCCGTCAACTCGACTTTAACACCGCTCACTAAATCTATTTTGTTATTTCCCACTACGGCAACTCCTTGCTCTTTCTCAGGCAATTCACTTAATTCAATATTTTCTGCATCGCTATTCATTGTGCTATTGGTCACGTCGAACTCCAGTTAATTATTCGTTAACATTATGGCTTTTTTATTGTTACGTTTACCCAAATATCCAGCGCAAACGGCATCACCATTATCATTACATAAAGGTATCATTTCATTTATATTCTTCCCTAGGCGAACAACATCTCCAACTTGAAGCTGTTGAAGCTCACCAAGGGTTAACTCTAAGGATGCAACAACTGCATTTAATGCCACATCTCCATTGATCACAGCTTTTTTAAGTGGTTGTAACCCTTTCTTTTTATCCATTATCGGTACAGGCAATGAGATAAACCCATCAACAACATTACGACTAATCGCTAAATCAAAGGAGTGCCCATCAATAGATACTTCGAAAAAACACCAGCCACAACCTTTAACCCAAGGCGACACATCTGTATCGTTTATTTCTTTGCTGTTTTCAGTGGCGGTTAACTCTTCTACTAGTTCCCGATAACAATCGACAATAAGTTGATTCTGCTCACCTGAAACATTCTCACTAACATCAGATGTTCCAAGCAACAACTTCATCTGGTGTTTTAATGAAGCATTATCTACGCGAAGGAACATATTTATATTTTTGTAAAAATACTGCTCTACCCCTAGGTCGTCACCTTCACTCTCGTTAATCAGGTTCTGAAGGGTAGTAACTTTCTTCGGAGCTAACTCTTGGGTTTCTTTTAATTCACAAAAAACATTGTGCTTCCCCACCCAAGAATTATTCCATCGCTGAAGTACAACCATTAGTTGAGCAACAATTGCGTCTTTTTGAGCAGAGGAATATAAAGTAAACGGTAACGCCATCGATTTATCGTCCTTTTACGCTGTTATACAGCTCTTCTAATATTTGATTGGTTACGTTAAGAACCTGAGAACTGGCTTGATAACCTCGCTGCACAATAATGATATCGGCAAATTCACGGGACAACTCCACGTTTGAAAGCTCTATATAACCTCCTTTAATCTTTCCAAGACCTTCATCGTTCGGTCGCCCAATTGAAATATTTCCACCATGGGTTAGCCGAAATTGTGTATCCCCTGCCGAAATCAAGTCATTTAAGTCGCTAAAATGCGCTAAAGCCACATAATCAGACTCCAGAACATCTTCATTGGAATAAGTTAATATCAGCTGGCCGTTTTCATCAAACCGAGAATCTACTAATAGCCCTTTTGAACGCCCATCAATGTCTGCAACCTCAACCTCTGAGGGCGTTGTATTCGTTGTTACTCCTGAGAAGTCAAAAGTCACATCATTAATCACGTCGCCTTCAGGCCGAACAACAGCAATTTGTTGAAGAACTTCGGTATCACCATTGCTGTAGTTAACCGTAAGCACACCTTTTTCATCAAATGATGCTGTGGTTAACTCGCCTACCGTTTTTCCATCTGCACGTTCACCCGCAATAGTTGAGGTTTGATCATTAATGGCGGTAAATGTGCCTACGCCATTCTCATCTGTAAATACCAGGTCAAAATCAAATGATTCTTGGCCATCTACAACATAAGAAATGGTAACCCCGGATTCACTAGCAATAACTTCGCCATTTAGCGCGTCGTCATCTGCATCAAAAAGATTAAACGAGACCGAACCATCATTAGTACCAAATTCATTACCATCAGCGTCCATTGCGATAACAGACCATGCTGTTTTCGTTGAGGTTGAGCTTTCTTTTAAAAATTGAAGCTGAATGGTACGAATTTCACCTTCTGGGCTCATAACCTCAATAGTAACCGGCTCTCCTCCTTCAGGCGGTATTTCAACACCGTTATCAACACTAGCATCCAGGTTACCCGTAACGTTAACTTTTGTTGTCGAAGCGGCAGGGGTTGTTAGCGCATCTTTAATAGAAAAATCTTCAATTTTTCCGCTATCGGTTCTTGCTGCCACACGAAACCCGGTATCCGGATCCACTAGAAAGCCTTTGTCATCAAACTGATACGTTCCCGTATTACTAAACTGAACATCACCTTCATCACGAATGATAAAAAATGCATCTTCAATAGAAAACGTGGTTGCGGAACCACTTTCAGGCATTCCTTCAGTAAACGCAACGTCTCCCCCTGGCTTAAATGAATCGGACAATTCAGTCTGTTCTAACACATCAAATAATTGAATATTCGCTAAAAATGTTTCAGTTTCTGTGATGGCATTACCTAGGTTAGAAAATTCTAATGTCTGAGCACTTGCTAGCTGTACACCATTGGTGTCCGTAACCATCACTTGCCAATCCGTCCCATCAAGCTTTTCGAATGAAAGGTGTACGGCAACATTTCTTCCTGCACTATCAAACAATGAAAGTTCAATAGGATCCTGGTCATCGGCCGGGAATGTTGTTCCTTCTGCTGCTGTTGAGCTTAAACTTCCACTTATCTTTGCTACACTGGTAACAATAGGGTCACTGGTAAGGTGATCTTGAATATTGATATCGGTGAGTTTGCCACCTGCGGTAATTCCAGCAACACGTTTCTCAGTACTGGCATCAATTAGAAATCCATTTTCACCAAATGTAAATTGCCCGGCACGCGTATACGATTGAGCAGTGCCGCTTGAGGTAGTACCACCACGACCATCTCTTAATATGAAAAAGCCGTTACCATCAATAAACAGGTCCGTTGAGTTTCCAGTAGCGTTCGAGTCTCCTGCAGAAAATCGCACCGAGCCTCCGTCAACTTGCACGCCATTACCCGGTATCCCTCGCTCTGGATTACCTCCCGCTAGCTCCCGATAAAATACGTCACGTCCTTTGTATCCTGGAGTATTTAAGTTAGC
>CAJXXT010000002.1 GCA_913063495.1 uncultured Gammaproteobacteria bacterium
TTTTCAATTAATTTCGTCGAAATATGGGCGTGGCAAATAACTGTGCTGGATTTTGTTATTTCTGTGGCGCTAGTGGTTGGTTTGCGAAAATTGACAGGGTTAGTGTCTAACCTTAGTACTACTGAGGAATTAGCAGAAAGAGATAATTTTGCGTTTGGTATTTCTCTCGCCGGTGCGATTTTTGCGCTAAGCCTAATGTTAACGGGTGTGTTAAGCGGTGACGTGGCGACGAGCTTGCTAAATGAAGCAATACTGCTGATTGGTTACGGCGTACTTGGCGTGTTGCTAATTAAAATTGGTCGCTTTGTGCTGGATCGTTGGGTTCTTCGTGGCGTCGCGATTCAGCAAGAAATTAAAAATGCCAATGTACCCGTTGCGTTAATTGATGTGGCAAACGTTGTTGCCACGGGGATTATATTGAGAGCAGTTTTAGGCTGGGTTGAAGGCGACTTGGTACTCAGTATTGTTGCATTGTTAATGGCATTTGTTGTTACTCAGGCTCTACTTTCACTCGTTAGTTATAGCCGTGTCGTTATTTTTTCAAGAAGAAATAAGGGCCGAGACTGGCAAGAAGAAATAGTGAGCGGGAACAGCGCTTTGGCATTGCGTTATATGGGGCATATTATTGGTGTTTCACTCGCGGTAACCGCAGCCTCAGGGTTGGTGGTATATAATGAACAAAATATGCTCTATTCCTTGATGCTTTGGGCGGTAGCCGCAATTGACCTAGTGGTTATAGCGACTTTGTTTAGTTTTATTGCTCGAAAGTTTATTCTAAATGGTATTGATGTTGTCGAAGAAGTAGATACACAACGTAACATCGGTGTGGCAACCATTGAAGCGGTTATCTTTTTATCAATTGGTTTGTTGTTAATTACCCTGTTAGCGTAAATCCCCTATTTAAGCGAAGATATTTTTACTTATGGAGCTCTCTTTAAGTACCGAGGCGCGTTGGACTAAAGCCAAAGATTTTTTACTCATTGTTATCATGGGTGTTTTGGCAGGGTGCGGTCTTATTTACCAATATATTCTGGCGCATTATGCTGGAAGGGTGTTGGGGAGCTTAGAAACTGCTATATATACAATGATTGGTTTGATGATTGTATCTATGGGGGCAGGAGCATTTTTTGCCCGTTATGTAAGGCACCCTTTTAATGGCTTTGTTTGGTTAGAAATCGCGATTGCGGCAGTAGGGGCGTCCGCGATTTTGTTGATTTCAACAGCTATTGCGATAACGAGTGTATTTCCGCAGTGGCTTTCTATCACGTTTTCACTGCCCGCTGATTTGCTCCCTAATGGTGGCGTTATTGCGAAGCTACATAACCTTAGTCGAAATTTGCCCTTTGTCATTGGTTGTATTCTTGGATTTCTCATTGGCATGGAAATCCCTCTTATTGCGAGTGTTAGGCAACGAATTTACAAGAAAAACCTAGTGAATAATGTCGGCACTTTGTACGGTGCTGATTATATTGGCGCCGGTGTTGGAGCAGCGATCTGGGTTGCTGTTATGTTGCCACTTAATATAGGAGATGTTGCGCTAATAACGGCAGGAGTAAACGTATTTGCCGGGGCACTTTTCCTGGCCACTTTTTGGAAGGAGTTTACGCGGCCAATGTTGCTACTGTTCGCACACGGTATTGTTGTCATGCTTCTGATATTGATGTTTGTGCTAGGCGCCCCCTGGGTTGAGAAAATGGGGCAACTGTTGTATCAGGATCAGGTCGTTTACACGCAAAGCACTAGATATCAGCAGATTACCGTAACAGAGCGTCACCTTAAGGGATTGTCTCATCCGGTATATAATTTTTATATCAATGGCCGGCTGCAATTTTCGAGTAATGATGAGGTGATCTATCACGAGATGTTGGTAGTGCCAGCCCTTATTGGTAGCGCAAGAACAGACAACGTTTTAATTATTGGTGGAGGTGATGGGTTGGCGTTGAGGAGAGTTCTTGAATTTTCCCCTAAACATGTGACGCTAATTGATTTGGACGAAGAATTGATTGATTTATTTTCAAGGGGCGGATCTAAAGATATTCCACCTCATATCCGTGATGTGCTTACAGATTTAAATCATGATGCGTTTGCTGATGACAGAGTAAGTGTGGTTATCGGTGATGCATTTATAGAAGTTGAGAACCTCGTAGCAAGTGGTCATCATTTTGATACGATTATTGTGGATCTTCCTGACCCTTCTCACCCAGACCTTAACAAGTTATATTCTACTTATTTTTATAATCAATTATCACACTTACTAAGTGCCGATGGTGTTCTGGTAAGTCAGTCCACATCGCCTTATCACTCAAAAGAAGCCTTTGTTAGTATTGGCAAAACGCTTAAGGCTGCAGGTTTTGGGCGAGTTGAGCAATATCATACAAACGTTCCTAGCTTTGGTGAATGGGGATGGTCTCTTGCGATGAAGATTGATATCCCAATGTCAGTACGTATTGAGCGTACACCTCATCTTTGGGAGCAGTCTGCACAGTGGTTAACGAAAGACCTGCTATTGAGTTCTTTTCAGTTCTCAAAAAGTTTCTTTGATGATGAAAATACCATTAATATCAATGAGTTAGGTTCCCATCGAATTTATCAATACCATCAGGCTTCTTGGGTTGGTAGAGAAGGTTTGTTAAATGAGCCAAATAATTAGATATTTACCATTTGACATATTATGTCCGCAAGGTTAAAGTCTTTCTCAAGACATAATATGTCGAGCAATCAATAATATGACGTTAATTCAACGTTAGGGAGTGTACGTTTGATGAATACGCAAGATATAGCTATTCGGTTCTCGGAGCTTAATAGCTACCAAGGTTTTAATTTTGATTGTCAGTTGATTCCAGGGGATACGGATGTACTGCAGATTGTTGTGAGCGATTATGAAGAGATTCCCGTTTACATATCTATAACGGAAACGCAGATCCTTTGTATTTCGTATTTGTGGTCTGAAGATGAGGTCGTACAGGAAAAGCGAGGCGCGATGATGGAGCTGATGTTAGAGATTAACATTCCAATGCCATTATCGTCATTTTCAAAAATTGGCGATAAATACGTCATTTTTGGAGCGCTAATGGCCAACTCCAGTTTTGACGATGTGGTACACGAGATCATTACTTTGGCAGAGAACTCTGTAGAAGCAATTTCAGCGATGACAGATTATTTAAAGTAAGCCGAATCATAAAGAGGTAGGAAATGAGTATTCTAAATAAGATTTTAACCGCTTTTCGAGGCGGCGCGCGTGAAGTTGGTGAAGCGATTGTGGACGCGAATGGGACTCGAATATTCGAGCAGGAAATTCACGATAGTAGAGAGCATTTGAAAAAAGCCAAGCATGATTTGACGGATGTAATGGCAAAACAAATGCAAACAACAAGAGAAGTTAATCGACTAAAAGAGTCGGTAAATGAGCATGAGGGTTATGCGGTTCAAGCGTTAAATAAAGGTGATGAAGCACTGGCATTGGAAATTGCTGAAAAAATCGCATCAATGGATGCCGATTTATCTCAGCAGGAAGGGGCGCTAACGACGTACTCTGGTCATGTTGAACGTCTTAAAGAGCTTGTTAGAAAAACAGAGCGCCAAATAAAAGACTATGAAAGACAGTTGTCCATGGTGAAAACTACTGAAAGTGTGCAGAAAGCGACGGCTGCAATTACTGATAATTTTGCGGGTAGTAATTCTCGGCTACTTGGTGCAAAAGAGTCACTTGAGCGAATTCAGAAAAAGCAACTGGACTTTGATGACCGACTAAAAGCGGCAGAGCAGCTCCAGGATGAAACGGCTGATAAATCGCTGGAAGATAAAATGCAAGCTGCTGGAATTGGTGAAACAAAAGACACCGCTGCGAGTATTTTGGAACGGTTAAAAAAGAAATAAATCGTTCATTTGAGAAAGGCCCAGAATATTCTGGGCCTTTCTTTTTGTATGGCAGTGTATATAACGGCTTCTTGTATAAGGGTTCAGATGAAATCATTATTTAAAAGTTTTTTTCGAACAGATGAGCTGAAAAGTGAAAGCGGTCTCTCTCATGTTTCTGATTTGAAGGTCGGTGATATGATTGAGCTTGATAATGATTTTTCACTTCCCAATGTGCTTAGAGGAAACACCTTTCAGGTTGTGTTACGTGCCCTTTATGAATATGAGGGGGAGGAAGAAGTAGAATGGGTGTTGAAAGGAGACGACGGTACAACGTTTTTTTTATCCTATGATAGTGAAGATGGTGATGAGAGCGTTTCGTTTGGCCTTAAACTCACACCCGTAGACGTCGAGAAGATTTTTAATTTGGATGAGTTTTCCACTGTATTTGATGACGAACATTCTGCGGTGTTAACGGACATTACTGAGGTTGAGGGTTTCTCGGATTGGCTGGGGTCCACGTATTTGCGGACTGAATACGCCGAACCGGGGTATTACCATAAGTCAGGAGAGATGGAAGCTCAAGGTGAGCCCTTTGATCACTTTGAGTTGGCAAGTAATTGCGGGAAATTTGGTTTGGATATCGATGTGTGGGATGGTGGTGAAACTGACGTGTCTATCTCCATGAGTCGGCCTATCAATATCATTAAACATTATTGGGGTCATAAATAGGCTCAACGCACACTCAAAGTACACCCAGTAGAGGAAGAACATTATGCCTGATTCATCCAAGATTCCTGAGAAATGGAGGGGAGAGCAAAAGGCTGCCAAGGCGGTTCAAGTAGCATTTGATGTGGGCTTTGAAGTTCAAACTGTTATTAGAAAGGAGGCTTTGGATTGTATGTTAAGCCCATCTGATCGCGTTAGGCAAATTTTAGGGTTGAGCGTAACGAGCAAACCTAAAAGACCAAGATTGTCGATTTCTCTTACAGCGGATGACTTTGCCGCTTTAAGTGAAGCATACGAGATTAATGTAGATAATCGTGTCGCGATAAAACAAAAAGCAGCTGAAAACCTAATACAATATGTTGAGTCCAGTAGAGAGAACAAGACTAAGTGAAAGGTATTACTGCGGACTTGGCGCTTAAGGTCAAAGTCATGCTAGGGTTTGTTAGCATATTGTGGGCGGTTGAGATAGTTAACCTGGTTCTTGGATATGAGTTGAATCGCTTTGGTATTATTCCGCGGGAGATTACTGGTTTACGTGGCTTGGTATTTTCCCCCTTTCTACACGGTAGTATTAATCACCTAATGTTGAACACCGCTCCATTGTTTGTATTGGGGCTGTTTGTGATTTCTCGAGGAATACGTTCTTTTTTTATGCTTACTTTTGCGGTTTCGGTAGCAGGCGGGCTTGGTGTTTGGTGTGTAGGGCAACCTAATTCCGTCCATGTTGGTGCTAGCGGCGTGATTTTTAGCTACTTCGGCTTCCTTCTCTTTAAAGGTATTTTTGATAAGCAGCTGACCGCGTTACTCGTATCCGTTGGTGTTTTTATTATATACGGAGGAATGATTTGGGGGGTGTTCCCCGGTAGCGCTGGCGTATCGTGGGAAGGTCATTTGTTTGGTTTTTTAGCCGGTATTGGTTGGGCCTATCTGACACGATATAAACGAGCTAACGCCTAGACAGCTTATTTGGTGTAGGGGCTTTTAACAGTTCATGGGTGAGGGGAGTATTTAGCCCTATCCCTTCGTCAATGCTGCAGATATAGGCAGCGCGGTTGATAGTATTTCTAGCCTCTAATAATTTGAATATATTGCTGATATTAAAATACAACCTCCATGTTACAGCATGATCTCCATTATCAATTATGGTTATTCTTGGTTTTGCTTCACTATTAATGGCGTTTTCGCATTCACATGCTTCTTCCCATATTTTCGTTAAGAAGGATTCTACTTTTTCAAATTCGAGCCCGTAGCCTATCTTGAAATCAACGTAATCAGATAAACCGGATTTTGGGCTGTTGCTTAGTAGTTCCACTGTCGTGTTTCTGATTGCAGTGTTAGGCACCAAAATCTCATGTTTCTGTATCAAATCCCGGATTACCGTTTGGGTTAACGTTACCTGGAGGACTACACCAAGGATATTCTTGTCCTTAATACGAACAATAGTTCCAGGTTGCAATTGGTCGTTGTATAGTATGATTAGGCCAGCAATCATATCGCCAATCCAATATTCTTTTGTGAAAAACACCATCACGATGATGCCACCTAATACACTAGTGGTCTGTAGCCAACTTTCAAGACCCCATATATTGAGCGTGGTTAAGACGACAACCATCAACAACACGAATCCACCGATTAAGCTGACAGTTTCAGAAGTATAAGTGTCAGAGTGGATTTCTTTGTCTTCTAACTGTTTGATTCTACCGTGTTTCTTGATAGCCCAATAACTTATTAGCTGATTGGCGACATAAGCAAATAGAAGTAATAGGCCAGTTTGACTGATTTTAGGAACGACTTTTAGCTCAAAAAGAACCGCACACACGTATAGCACGAAAAGAAAAAGGTTCAGTGTTCGCAAAAGCCATAAACGCTGGCTTATGGATTGTTGTGGTCGGCCAGCAACAAAAATACTGGCTACGTGCCTTGATAGAAGAAAAACGATGACATTTATGCTGATGATAAAATAATCAAAAGAGCTAAATGGTAATGGTGCAAGCCAAGACTGTAGGAATTCCATACTGTGCTTTTTCCAAATGACTAGCCTGTATTTTGGTTAAGGCTAAAATGCCAACATTGAACAATTAATGATCAAAACAATAAGAGTGTTTGAGCGATGTAGGGCGCTGGACCATTTCATGGGCTTTACGCCTCAAAATCCCTGCTATTCTTAGAATGTAAGTAACATTATCACGAACTTTAACAATGTGTTACATCGTTATGCATGAATAGTACAAATGTAAATATTCACTACCGGTTCCATAACAAACTTTGCTTATTACTGTGCTAACATACGCGCCCTGATCAACCCTTATTGGTTGAATGTAGAATATTTAGTAGCGTATCTCAATTTGTTGCTGAATAAATAGTCAAAAAAACGACGATAAGGAACATTGAGTGAGTTATATTCGCTTATTTAACCATTACATACATACGCCATATCTGATTTTGGGGATAATTGAGTTTATTGTATTGGTAGTTTCTGTGCATATAGCCGTTGCTGTACGCTTCCCTAATATTAATGAACTTTCCTTTAGTGTGTCCGAGCCTATTTTTGCTCAATCGGTTGTATTTAGCCTGTCACTAATAGCTTGTACGTTAGCAATAGGGGTTTATCCTGCTAAATTGAACGAAGGTCATATTGGGGTTTTAATACGAACAGTGGTTAGCTACTGTTTGCTTGGCGCTAGCTTCCTTACGATTTTGTATTACTTATTTCCTACTTTGTTTCTTGGAAGAGGCGTGTTGTCTATAAGTATCTTGATAGGGTATGTTCTTGTTTTTCCTGTAAGAGTGATATTTTTTTGGTTGGTTGATGTTAACGCGTTAAAGAGGCGTGTACTTATCTTGGGTACCGGTAGTAGTGCTGCGAGTTTACTTGATATGATTGCGTTTGAGCACGAAAGCATGAGTTTTCATGTAGTTGGGTGTATCAAGGCAAGCGAGGGGGATGACGAAGTTGGATCTTCCCTTATAATGGATAAATGCAGCAACCTAGCGGAATGCGCTAAAAGCAACAACGTTGATGAGATTATTGTGGCGTTGGATGAGCGGCGAAAGGCTGAAGGAGGGTGGTTTCCAGTTGACCGTTTACTTGATGCTAAGTTAACTGGTGTAGCGGTAACTGAGTCGATTGCATTCCTTGAGCGTGAAACGGGGAAAATTGAGTTATCTCTCTTAAACCCCAGTTGGTTGGTCTTCTCACAAGGGTTCTCTTTTAGCCAGGTTCGAGATGTCTTAAAACGAACTTTTGATTTGGTTATTTGTGCGATACTTTTATGTGTGGCCGCGCCATTTATGGTGTTAACAGCGCTCTTGGTTTATCTTGAAGACGGCGCCCCCGTCTTATTTAAGCAAACTCGTGTTGGGATTAACGGTAAATCTTTTACATTGTATAAGTTTCGCAGCATGAGAAAAGATGCAGAAAAGAATGGTGCAGTGTGGGCGAAAGAGAACGACGATAGAATCACTCGTATAGGTAACTTTATACGAAATACACGATTAGATGAATTGCCCCAGATTTATAATGTAGTAAAAGGTGATATGAGTTTTGTGGGCCCAAGGCCAGAAAGACCAGAATTTGTTGAAGGTGTATGTCAGGACATCCCGTTCTATAATGAGCGGCATCGGGTTAAACCTGGTTTGATGGGGTGGGCTCAGCTAAAGTACCCGTATGGTGCGTCGGTTGAAGATGCTGCAAATAAGCTAAAGTATGATTTGTATTATACGAAAAATCATAGCTTTATGCTTGATCTACTAATTGTTGTTCAAACGGTTGAAGTTGTATTGTTAGGAAAGGGCGTTCGTTGATCGCTAACACTTGGGATAAAAAGGGAAAAATTATGAATGCTAGATACTGGATTACAATTTTGGCGGTGTTAATGCTTGCTGGGTGCGAGACCGCTCGGCTCGTGCCAGCTGATATGGAAAGTACTGAAAACGTAACCAATGTAGAGTACAAAATCGGCGTTGGAGATACCTTAGATGTAAAGGTTTGGAAGAATGCTGAGCTGTCTGTTAGCGTACCTGTGCGACCTGATGGAAATATATCGGTACCTTTGGTCGGTGACATAAAAGCAGAAGGTGCGAGCGCTGAATCGCTGGCAGCTGGTATTACGAAAAAACTAGAAAGCTTTATTCGTTCACCTCAGGTTACAGTCATTGTTACTAACCCAACTAGTTCAACTTTTTTACGTAGGATACGTTTGACGGGCGCTGTTGCTAGCCCAACATCAATTCCTTACCAAAAAGGTATGACGGTAATGGACATTGTTCTTCTTGTGGGTGGAGTGACTCCTTTTGCAGATGGCAATGACACAAAACTGTATAGGAAAAACGCTAGCGGAACTAAAGTGTACCCCGTTTATTTGGATGACATCCTGAAAAAAGGTGACCTTCAGTCCAATTATACTCTAATGCCGAACGATATTATCACTGTGCCTGAGCGTCTTTTTTAGGTTATTGGACATACGAATGAATGCACCGGTAAATCAAGCTACGTTTATATTACAATTCGCTCGCACTTTGTGGAAAGAGGTACTTATCCACAAAGGCAAGATTTTGTTTTGTTATGCCATTGTCAGTTTAATTGTTGTGTCTTTTGGATTGGTTTTCCCAAAAAAATACGAGACATCAACAACGTTGTATGCGGATCAGCAAAATATTATTAAGCCTTTGTTGTCGGGCAAAGCGGCTATAACCAAAGTTCAAAATCAAGCAAAAGTTGTTAAGGAAGTTATTTACTCTCCTAGAATTCTTAACCAAGTTGTTGTTGATGCAAAATTGGTCAAAGGTGGTGAGTCGCCGGCTCAAATTGAAACGATGACCAATCGGTTGCGATCAAAAATTCAGGTTAAAAATATAGGGTCAAATTTTATCCGGCTGACTTATACGGATAACTCGCCTGACGTTACTTACGATGTGTTAACTTCGGTTTCAGATCATTTTATCCGAGATACATCTGAGAGGAAACGCAAGGAGAGCAGAGAAGCTTTTCAGTTTATTGCAAGCCAGGTCAAAACCTACAAAAGTCAACTGCAAGAAGCGGAGCAAAAGCTAAAGCAATTCAAATCATCAAATGTTGATGGTACTGAGGCAGCGGCTAGAGGCCGTATATCTGAATTGCAAGCCCTGCTAGAGGAAATGAAGCTTGATATAGCTGATGCTCAAATACGCATGAAGTCTCTTGAAAGAGAACTAAAAGCCGAAAATCAATTTATTAATAGACGTTTTCGTTCCGAGGTGTATTTGGAACAGATTCGGAAAAAGCAAAAAATATTGGATACGTTAAAGTTAACCTATACTGACACCTACCCTGATGTTGTTTCGATCCGTTTACAAATTGAAGACCTTCAAAGAGCGCTATCTGAGTCTGAGCTTGTAGCTGATGATACCAGGAATAGCAGCAGTTCATCTACTCAAAAAGGGGCTAGCATTAATCCACTTTACGAGGAGTTACGCAGCAAATTGTCAACAGCTAAGGTTGAATTGGCAACGAGACTTCGTAGGCAGCAAGGGACAGAGAGGTTACTTAATAATGAAGAGATGCGCTTAAAACGAGTTGCAGCTCGTCAGGCGGACTTATCGGAATTAACACGAGACTACGAAGTAACTCGATCGATTTATGAAGGAATGCTGGGTAGAAAGGAAACGGCTAGACTTTCAATGACGTTAGACATAGAGGGACAGGGGGTTAAGTACAGAATCCAGCAACCTGCCGCCTACCCGTTGACGCCCAAAGGTATACGTTTTTTCCATTTTGCACTGGCTGGACCTATAGCAGGCATTGCTGCTCCTATAGCGTTACTTATTATATTCATCCTTCTGGATCCACGTATTCGATTCGTAGACAAAATAAAATTGACGGTTCCGGTTCCAGTATTGGGCGTGGTGCCTCACATTCATACATCGTTGTCTAAAAGGATATTTAAGTCCGACATCATCTTGTTAGGTATATTTGTGATTTTGGTTATGTCTGTTTACGTAGGCATTATTTTGGCGAGGCATAACGGTATTATATGACATCATCAAACAACCCTTTGGATCCAAATGCACAGCAAAGTAAATCTACATTGCGTAGCGCTAGCCAGATAAAAAAGATGGCGGAGATTACTCCACTTACTCCTGCAGAACTGGAAGACCAGAAAATAGTTTTTCCTGGCATGGCAAATAGCTCGGTTCTAAACACCTTTAGGGAAATTCGTACGAAGCTTGTTCAAAAAGCAGATAAAAACAATTTTGTATTGATGATTAGCTCAATCTGTCATGAGGGGGGAGGTAGTTTCGTTGCGCTTAATATGGCTGCAGTATTTGCTCTGGATCAGACTAAGACAGCACTCTTGATTGATTGCAATTTATATAAGCCTACCGCGAATCGATTACTTGGCGTTGAGCCAGATTTTGGTCTAACTGATTATCTGGTAAATCCAGATTTGGATATCGACGATATTATATATGCATCTGGCATTGATCGTTTGCGTATTATACCGGTAGGTGGGCATATTGAAGGGGGGGCTGAGTATTTCACATCTGAAAGAATGACTAAGTTCATTCAATCAGTAAAGACTCGTTACCCAGACAGGTTTATTATCATAGATGCTCCGCCCGTTGGGTTATCAGCCGAAGGGCAGATATTGTCAGAGCTAAGTGATTATTTGGTGTTAGTCGTACCATATGGGAAAGTAACGGATCAGCAGATTATGTCCAGTGTGAACGCTGCTGGAAAAGATAAGGTTAGTGGCATTATATTTAACAATTAAATTCTCATAGGCTATGCGTTTCTTTGCCAATGTGAAAATGGACTTTATTATGCGTTATTCGCGAACGTTACATTATATTATAGCATTGACCCTTGGTTTTAGCGCCAGCACCGCTTTTGCTGCAGAGTTTTCTGCCTCTGCTTCGCAAGGTGTGGAGTTAACAGATAACGTACATAACACCAAGGATGATGAGGCAAATGAAGCTATTTATACCACATCTTTAGAGACAGATATTAATCACCGATCTCGCTTTGTAGATTTATCGTTAAACTACACGGTGGGGCATGTGCGGCATGATAGGCACCATTTAGATAATACAAATACGGTTGTTGGGTCGGGTAATGCGACTTGGTACATGGTGCCGAATCGCATTGAGTGGTTTGTAGCTGAGGTTGAGAATTACGGTGTCGTAGATCGGCGATTAGCAGACACTACTGATAATAAGACGCAATCGAGTACTTTTTCAACGGGCCCTAAAATATCCATTCCCTTTAACCCAGTTGATTCAGCCACATTTGACGCAACTTATACAAAATCATCAACGGATGATGATAGCGATAATGAGAGTGTCGTAAGCTCAGGTAGCGTTGGCTGGTCTCATTTATTATCCCAGACAAAGCAGTTTTCCATAGAATACTCAAAATCTAAAACAAACTTTGATGATAATGATAAGAATACAGACTCTGGTGGGGTTTCCGGAACTCTTAATGTGGAAACAGCGTCGGGTTCATTTTCCATTGAGCTTGGACGCACTAAGTTAGAAATGGACAGCGGCGTAAGTACAAATGTAAATACATTTGATCTGCAATACACCAAAAACTGGTTTTCCTCTGTTTTGACGGCTTCTGCTAAAAGGGAGTTAACAGATACTGTTGTTCCTTCAATTTCGAATTCTTTTTCTGCCGCTGGAGCTGCGTTAATCGAAAATGTTGATTCTGAAGATACAGTTGTCCGAAATACACTTGATGTCGGTTTTAATAGGCCAATTTTTAATGACTTAACAATACTTGATACATCCCTTGCGTATCAGAAACAAGAGTTCCAAACCAGCAGAAATATTCAGCGCATAAAATCATTTGATATCAATATACAACATAGGCTTACTGAACATATTTCTTTAAATAGCGGGTATAACTTTCAGTGGATCAAGTTCGATTTTACCGATACCAACCGTATTGATCGCGAACACACATTTTCGTTGGGAGGTGATTATAATATAAGCGCTGAACTTAGCGTAAGTTTGGATCTTGATGCTAACCTAAGGCAGGTTGGCAGTGATACAGGTGTTGATCATTCAAATGTGAAAAAAAATAGCCTTACCGGCTCAGTTTCTTATCAATTTTTATAAATAGACGAATGCGAAAAGCAACCTTAGAAAAGTGTGATCAGCTACGATTTACTATTGAACGATCGGATGATGTCGATAGTATGCGATCACTATGGGTATCATTGGAGTTTAAGGCAAGCCCAACTTTTTTTATATCTTGGTACTGGATTTCATCTTGGCTTCGTATAATCGGGCCAGATGTTTTTGTATGCAAGGTATATTCCCATGAGTGCTTGGTTGCACTTGGTCTTTTCGTGAATACATCTTCAACAAGGCATAAAATTCTTAATGTTGAACAGCTAAGGCTGCAAAGTGTCGGCGATGAAAGTAAGGATCAGATTTGGCCTGAGTACAATAATATGCTCATAGCCAAAGGGTTTGAGAAAGAGGTGTATGAAGGTTTAATTCATTTCCTGTCTCAAAACACCGAAATATCTTGGGATGAACTTCTGATAGGCCCGATAGACAAAAAGGTTTTAACATTAATTACATCTGACCCTTGTCAGTCAGTAGAGCGATGGAGGGCACCAAGTTATGGTGTTGATCTTGCCAGCATCAGGCTTGGTGGGCAATGTTATTTGGATTCATTATCTAAAAATACCCGTTACCAAATAAGACGCGCTATTCGTAAATATGGCAAAGACCTGTCTTTAAACGTAGCCCAAAGTAAATCGCAGGCGCTGTCGTACTTTGAGAAAATTGCCCCTTTACACCTTCGGCGCTGGGAAGCCAGTAGTGGTTTTAATAACCAGTATTTCACCCGGTTCCATCAAGATTTGATAGAAAGGTGTTTTGATGAGGGGGTTATTGAACTTGTTGAGCTTAATGTAGATGGGGAGGGTATCGGGTATTTGTATAACTTTGTCTATAATAATAAGGTCTATTTTTATCTAAGTGGCATTAATCTTGACTCAGACGTTAGGCAGAAACCTGGGTTGGTTTTGCATGCTCTTTGCATTCAATATCATTTGGAACAAGGAGCTGAACTGTATGATTTCCTGGGTGGTGATGCCCGCTACAAGCAAAGCCTAGGAAAGCAGACAGGTGAGTTATTCGTAGTGTCTTTTCAGAAATCAGTAGTTAAATTACGTATTGAGCAGTTCGCTAGAGGCTTAAAGCATTACATTGAACGTAACACGTTAGGTAATGATGTATGAATGACGCTTTGAAAAAAAATACCCTTGTTACACTAAAGATGCCTATGGCATTGTGTGTTGCGTGGGTAGTTGTGTGGGGTGTGGCTTTCAGGGAAACCTTAGGTTCAGCATATTCAGTATGGATGAACTCTAATACCTATACGCATTGTATATTTGTGATACCAGTAGCTCTTTATTTCATTTACCAAAATAGGGGGGAGATATTATCTTTACCGCCGCGACCTTTATACATCATGCTAGTACCGATGCTTCTACTTCAGGGTTTATGGCTACTGGGCTATGCTGCTGATATAGAACTATTTAAGCACGCTGCTGTATTCGGAATGCTATCGTCCTTTATTATACTGTTTTTTGGTTGGCGCATAGCTAGGGTGATCTGGTTTTCACTTGTTTTTATCGTTTTTGCCATTCCTGTGGGTGAAGAGCTTGTACCTAGTTTTCAACTAATTACAGCTGATCTTACTGTATTTTTTTTGCAAATGTCCGGAGTAGCCGTTTTTCGTGATGGATTGTTTATCAGTATTCCGGCGGGAATGTTTGAGGTCGCTGAAGCCTGTTCTGGTATCCGTTTCTTTGTTGCTTGTGTAGTTATGGGGGCTCTGATTGCTTACACTAGCTACACTACGGTTTGGAAGCGCATACTTTTTTTTGCTTTTTCAATGGTTTTACCAATTGTTGCCAATGGATTAAGGGCGTACGGTACGATATTAGTAGCTCACTTAGTCGATATTAAGTATGCATCAGGAGCAGATCACCTGGTTTATGGGTGGGTTTTTTTTGCATTGGTAGTCTTGATCTTAGTTGCATTCTCTCGCTTGGGCTCAGAACTTTCACAAACATATTCAGGTGATGGTTCGGTTCACCCTGAATGGCTTACCGTCAGTTGGTATCCCTCTTTAGTTATCGCGTTATTACCGTTATTTGGTTCACTGTTTATTGCCAATAACGCTGAAAAAAGTGCATCATACTTATCTTTAGATACGCGCAGTCAGCCTGGTAATAGTGTATATATCTCAACATATATTGATTGGATCCCTACTTTTAGCGGCCCCAAATTCGAGCATTTGGGTGTTTCAGCTGAAGGTATTGAATATTATATTGCAGGATATGATTCAAATGAGCCTGGAGCAGAGTTAATATCCGAAAAAAATCGATTATTTGATATCGGGAAATGGCGCTATAATGGCAGCCAGTCCCTTGTTGTCGAAACTAATAAAGCGGAACCCTACCAAGTTACTCTTCTCGAGATTGGAGAGAGTGCAGGGGGGAAACGGCTGGTGTTGTACTGGTATTATTTACCTAATGTATCTACTAGCAACAGTCTTTACATAAAACTTTTCCAGGCATTCAATGTGTTGTTGGGAGAAGGTGCTGTAGGTGCTGTTATTGCTTTGTCTGTGCCAATCGATACTGATATGCAAGCTGCAAAAAACAAGTTACTTTCTTTTGCTGAATTGAACGCCGAACAGTTAGAGTCGCTAGTTCTTTTTAATTAAATTTATGATTTTTTTCACTTAGGTTATTTTTAGTTATATGAAAAATGCAATGACGATAGATGTAGAAGACTATTTTCAAGTCTCTGCATTTGAAAATTTGGTTAACCGTGAAAGCTGGGATGCGATTAGCCCAAGAGTTGAGAAGAATACCCATATACTTCTGGATAAATTTGCGGAGCATGACACCAAGGCTACCTTCTTTACTCTTGGTTGGGTAGCCGATAAATTCCCCCAGTTAGTTCGCGAAATTGTTAGTCAAGGCCATGAGCTTGCAAGTCATGGCACCCATCATCAAAGAGCCTCTGACCAAGACAGGCAAACATTTAAATCCGACGTTGGTGATGCAAAAAGGCTTTTGGAAGATATCTCTGGTGTTGAGGTTGTAGGTTATAGAGCCCCAAGCTTTTCTTTTACCAAACAAAATGAGTGGGTATATGACGTGCTTGCGGAAGAGGGGTACAAGTATAGCTCAAGCGTTTACCCTGTTGCTCATGATCATTACGGAATACCGGATGCACCGCGTTTTAAATACAGTACACCCTCAGGGGTTGTAGAAATTCCTTTGAGTACTTTGCCTCTATTCGGAAAAAACATACCAATATCTGGTGGCGGGTATTTTCGACTTTATCCATACATTGTGACTCGCTGGGCAATTTCAAAATTTACAATATCTGAGAAGCAGCCTTATATATTTTATTTGCATCCTTGGGAGATGGATCCTTCGCAGCCCAGGATGACAGAGGCTTCATTAAAAAGTCGGTTTAGGCACTACCTTAACCTAAATAAAGTTGATAAAAGGTTGACCGGGCTATTGCAGGATTTTGAATGGTCTTCTATGGCGGATATTTATGGTTTTAACAATGAATTGAGTGATTAATATCTTATGGAATTTTCAGCAATTATTTTGACATTTAATTCAGAGCAATACATTGAGAAATGTCTGCGGTCACTAGTGTCTAGCTTTAATGCGATTGACGCGAGTTATGAGGTTTTTGTCATTGATAATGGGTCGATGGATAAGACAAGGGCGTTTATTCGGAAAGTTACTGATGAAATGGATGCAAACATTCAACTTATCCCATTTGATTATAATACAGGGACTACATTTTCGAGAAATCAGGGGCTAAAGAGAGCCGTGGGCAAAAGGATTGTGATTTTGGATTCAGATGCCTATGTCACACCAGAGGTGATAAAAGAATTAGGCAGCTATTTGGATGAAAATATTGAATGTGGAATGGTTGTTCCAAAACTTACCTACCCAGATGGACGTTTTCAGATCAGTACCGACCATTTTCCAACATTGTGGCACAAAATCCGCCGATTCTTCTTTTTGAAAAAAATGGAGGGAGGTGAAAGCTCTGAGGCTCTCGAACAATCGCCTGTCGATTATGCAATATCTGCATTTTGGATGTTCACTAAGAATGTGCTTGATGATATTGGTCACTTGGACGAGAAGATATTTTACTCGCCGGAAGATGTCGATTATTGTATTCGCGTTTGGCTGTCAGGTAAGGAGATTCATTACTTGCCCCAATATTCCATGATTCACGATGCCCAAGAAATATCTCGAGCGAAAGGCATAAAAATAAATAAATTTACGATTTCTCATGCCAAAGGTCTAATTTATCTTTTTCTAAAGCATAGATACTTTTTTGGACTTAATGGTTTGTATAAACGTATAGAAAGTAAAAAGGCGGTACGTTAGTGGACATAATATACCTACATAGGATCGCGTCAAAAGATGGTCAATATGTCCATGTTGAAGAGCTTACGAATGCGATTTTGGAACAGGGACATGATATTCGTTTTATAGCGCCCCAGTTTACTGATGATTCAGAATTCGGCTCAGATGGAGGTTTTGTCTCAAAACTTAAAGAAAAGCTTCCGCAGTTTATTTATGAGGTTCTTGAATTATCATATTCTTTACTTATAGCGCTTAAACTAGTCATTGCAATTTTACAAAAACGGCCGGATTTCATTTATGAACGGTATAACTTGTATCAGCCTGCTGGAGTTATTATCGCTAAAATATTTCGATTGCCTTTGATATTAGAAGTAAACGCTCCATTGTTCGATGAACGACAAAAGTATAGTGGAATAGCTATCCCGTGGCTGGCAAAAGCGATAGAAAACTTCACTTGGAAGCAGGCTACCAAAGTACTGCCGGTTACGCAGGTATTGGCCGACATAGTGATGGCTCGAGGTGTACCTAAAGCTCGGATTGAAGTTGTTCATAATGGTATTAATGAGCATGTTTATGAAAAATTCGATTTAAAACCAAAAACTACGGATAACCCTGAAATAGTGGTCGGTTTTGTAGGTTTCTTAAATCCCTGGCACCGGTTGGACCTTGCCGTTGAAGCTATAGGAGAATTAAAACACCTAAATATTAGATTGCTATGTGTAGGAGACGGCAATGATAATATTAGGGAAACCCTTTTGGCTCAATCTCATGAGCTGGGTATTCCTGATAGAGTTGAATTTACTGGCTTAAAGGCACGAGATGAAGTTTTTGATTATGTAAAACAATTTGATATTGCGCTGCAACCAGCCGTTACACCATATGCGTCACCTTTAAAATTGTTTGAGTATTTAGCTGCTGGCAGCGTTATTGTTGCACCTAATTCACCGAATATATTGGAAATTATTGATGATGACACCGCAATTGTTTTTGAAAATGAAGATTTGCAGTCATTCAAAGAGCAACTTAAATATGCGATCAACCATTTCAACGAGCTGTTTGCGTTACGAGAACGCGCTAGGAAAATGATTCTAGATAAAGGCTTTACCTGGCAAGGGAATGCGAGGCGCGTGGTTGATATAGCTGAGCGTATAGGGGATTAAGAAATGGAAGAGTGCATCCCTAGATATTAAATGTGCCGAAAAGGGCTTTGATACCAAGAGCTTTTATAAATGGATGAACTATTTTCAAAGCCAGTTTTGTAGAATGAATATGATCATTTGAATGTTTTTCAAGTTTACAGTTTTTAAGGTGAAGAGTATGACAAAGAAAGTAATCCTTCTTGAGTTTAACGAGTTGACTCATGAATTAATGGAAAAGTATTTTTCTGAAGGTGAATTACCTAACTTCAAAGAGTTACATCAAAAATCTCAGGTTTATATTACAGATGCCAATGCGTCAGGAGATGATCTCAATCCATGGATACAATGGGTGTCTGTTCACACAGGGTTGCGACCAAGCGAACACAAAGTATATAGATTAAACGATATGGATAAATTTGACGGTGACTTTGTTTGGGATTCGCTTTCTCGAAAAGGAATAAAATCCTGGGTGTGTGGCAGCATGAATACAAAATTCAAAAGTAACTTCAAAGGATTGTTTATTCATGACCCGTGGGCCACGACGAATGCGCTGTATCCGGCGGGTCAATTTGATACGTATATGAACTTTGTAAAACAATCTGTTCAAGGTCATTCTTCTCAAGAAAAAGTACCTGCATTAAGTTTTCTTTTATATATGCTGCGTTCGGGATTGTCATTTAAAACAATTTATCAAGCTGGTAGGCAATTGATTACAGAGCAATTGGATAAAACTTCCAAGTGGGGACGAGCGATGATATTGGATATGTTTCAATATGATGTGTTTAGACACTATTATCGAAAAGAGAGACCTGAGTTTGCCACCTTTTTCCTGAACAGTACTGCGCATTACCAACATCATTATTGGAAGGATGCAGACCCTGTAGCATTTGGATTAGAAAGGGCTGGAGAAAATAAAAGGAAAAGTAAAGCAATACTTTCTGGGTACAAGAATATGGATAACCTCTTAGGTGAATTTATGGAGCTTGCTGACGAGGATACGACAATAATGTTTTGTACCGCGTTGAGCCAACAGCCTTATTTAGATGAGGAACGAAGCTATTACCGTATTATAAATGAGAAGGTTTTTTTCGATAAGATAGGGCTGAAGACGAAAGTCAAATATTCCCCTGTTATGGCTGAACAATTTCACCTCGAATGTAATTCTGTTGAAGAGGCAAAAGCGTTGAGTGAATGGTTCCAAAATTTTGAAATGGAAAGTGAAAAGTACTTTTACGTTGGAAGTAAAAAAGTATTTTCAACCTCTATAGATAACCTCAGGGTAAATGTTCAGTGTCGGTGTGCGAAGGCAGTTGAAGATACTGCGGTTATTCTTGACAAAAACGAGAATAGAAAGATTTCTTTTTATGATGTATTTCTAAAAATGGATGATACAAAAACAGGTGTCCATAACCCACATGGCATGTTTTGGGTTTACGATAGGAGCAAGGTACATAAAGTTTACGATAAGCCTATGCATTTGGAAGAGATTCAACCAATGATTCTTGACCAATTAGGCGTTGGCGATGTTAGATAGCCGAGAACGCACATGATGCTAAGATGGCTCAGGAACGAGAGACTTCATCTTTTACTATAGATGAAGTCTTATATTGTCAACGAGAGGCGAGTGACGTAACGAACTGTGATGATATCCAAACGAATAATTGCTAAAATAGATAGCCACAAACAGTTGTTGTCGAATGGTCTTCTTCACCTAATTCTTACGTTATGTTCAAATAGAATTGCAGGTAATAATCGCTTAAATATTATTGTTTATCATAGAGTGCTTCCTGAACTGGATCCTTTACAACCCGACTACATTACAGTTGACCAGTTTCAACGTGAAATTCAATGGCTTTCTAAGCATTGTAACGTGCTATCTCTGTCTCAATCGGTGACTTTGTTAAAAACTAATAGCCTTCCTCCTAGAGCAGTAGCGATTACATTTGATGATGGCTATGCGGATAATTATATTGATGCGCTACCAATATTGAATTTTTTGAATGTACCTGCGACCTTTTTTGTTACTACGGGTTATCTTGGTCAATATTCTATGTGGGATTTGTTTGTTGAAAGTGTGCGCAAAACAACATTAAAGGAGATTGTTATTAACCGAAAGGTTTACGTCCTGAAAACTATTAAGGACAAGCTTCGCTTCCTAAAAGATGCAACTACCTATCTAAAGGAGATTGAATACGACCTTTCTGCGATACAGTTAGCGGAGATGATAGGACAGCTTGGGGAAGCAGATATTAGTGATCTTATGATGGATGAAGGTATGTTAAAGTCTCTTTCAAATACGGAAAGAGTTGAAATTGGTGCGCATGGCGTCGACCATAAAATATTAACTCGAGTATCTACGGTAGCAGCAACGGCAGAAGTTTTTGAAAGTAAAAAAACTTTGGAGAAAATATTATTTCGAACGATTTCTGGGCAAGCTTACCCTAATGGTTTTTACCCTGATGATTTTGACGATTCGCATGTAAAGCTGGTAAGAGACGCAGGTTATGAATATGCGGTGAGTACCAATTTAGGAAGTGTTGGATTTGGAGACGATCTGTTTCGTATGAAACGGATCGGGCCATGGCGAAGAGATAAGGTTGGCTTTCTTCTTGGCTTGGCTGTTAACTATTGGCGGGGAGGTAGTTAATGTCCTTAACAGCACTAGGTTTTGTCCTATTATTCTTTTTTGGAATCATAAAAGCGTTGATGGGGCGACCGATTTTCGGGCTTTACTCATACATCTTGTCAATATACATGTATGCTCCCGGCAGCTGGTGGGGCGCAGGCTTGCCTGACCTTCGTTGGTCCCTTTTTTCTGCATTGGCCACTTTGATCTCAATATGGATGGCAGGCAATAAAGCGAATGCACTTACTTTTACAAATGGTGGGTGGGCAAACGATGGAATCGTTAAATTTTTGATTTGTTTTGTGTTATGGGTTTGGTTACAAAATCTATGGGCTATAGCTCCCGTGAGACATTTTGAATTTTCCGTTATGGTAACAAAATTTTTGTTGTTAATATATTTGATAAAAAAATCTGTTCATAGTGAGAGGGATCTTTATAGTATACTAATAGCTCATTTGCTAGGGGGTATGTATTTTGGTTATCTTGGATTAACGCAGCATACAGGAGGAAGGTTTGAAAGTGCCCCAACCCCAGGGATGAGCGATGGAAATTTGCTGTCTATTCATATGCTCTCTATTTTGATAGCTGGAAGTTACCTTGTTCTCTGTAACTTCGACAAAAGGAAGTTTCTTCTCGGCTTACCAATAGTTTTAACACTTAATGCGATTTTTCTTACTGAAAGTAGAGGGGCGTTAGTTGGTATCGTGTTATCAGCTTTGCTGGCAATGTTTTTCGTACCAGCACACCTGAAAAAAGTGTTCCGAAGGTATATGGTGCTAGCTGTTTTGGGGGTTAGCTTAATGGTAGGGCAAAATCTTGTTGATCGGATTAATAGTATTTCTGAACCAAATGCTCAAGGTGAGGTTGATAAAAGCGCCGCTTCCAGAGTCGTTTTTATTGAGGCTCAAACTGAGATGTTTAAGGAAAAACCGTATATTGGTCAGGGTCATAAGGGCACTATGTATTTGAGCCCTGATTTTATTCCAATTGAATTTATGACGAATTCAGGAGGAGGAACTATGCTCAGGGCTTCACATAACTTAACTATGAGCTATCTAATTGATCATGGTGTGATAGGTTCGTTATTGTATTTTGGGTCAGTTTCGATTGCGTTCTTGCGTTTGATTAGACTGAGATCGAATATAATTCACGTCAGGTCAAACTTGAATTTGGTTTATGTTGGGTGTTGTGTAGCCCTTTTTTCTATTCTTGTTACAAGTCAATTTTCAAATAGCATACGCCTAGAAATTGCTATATGGTTTCTCGCATTACTTAGCTTAATTTATGAACGTATTAAGTTTGTAGAAATGCAAGCTACAAAGTTGAAAGAAGAGAGTGCCCAAGAGCCCAGCCAACTAAACTAATTTGGCACAAAAGGATATTATTTAAGGTTAGATGAATTTATGAATAAGGTGTTAATGGTTGCTCTTGATTTTCCTCCATGCCAAAGCGCGGGGGTTCAACGAACGCTACATTTTAAATCGTACATTGAACAAAATGGTTGGCACCCATTGGTTTTGACGTCTAAGCCATTTATATACGATAAAGTAAATGTAGATCAGCTTACGCAACAGGAATACTTTAATGCTGATATTTATCGTGCCTTTGGGCTTAATGCCTTTAAACATCTATCATTTAAAGGGAAACACTTTGAATTTACGACGTTCCCAGATAAGTATGCAACCTGGTTTTGGGACGCTGTTAGGGTGGGTCGGAAGGTAATTCGTCAACGGAAACCTGATATCATTTGGAGTACGTTTCCATGCTCAACATCTGTGCGTATTGGGCTAAGCCTAAAGAAAACAAGTGGATTGCCATGGGTAGCTGATTTCAGGGATCCTTTTTCAGGAACAAATCCCTATGTGAGAGCAAAGAACCCATTAGGTAAGATCATTGATGAGGAAGGCGTTAAACATGCTGATGCACTGATTTTTACTACGAAAAATGCCGCTGACGTATACCTAAATGAATATGCCTTTATAGATAAAGAAAAAGTACATATTATTCCAAACGGGTTTAGCGAAAAAGCATTTGATCAGTTGGGAGTGCTGAGTACTAAAAAGGTAAATGTAGAGGATAAAGATGTAGTTACGGTACTACACAGTGGCTTTCTTTACCCTGGCGGGCGTGATATAGGCACCTTAGTTGATGCGTTGATTGAACTGAAAATTGAGGCGCCAGAACTGTTCCGTAATTATCGGTTTGTTTTTAGAGGAAGCGTAATCCCAGAAGGCATCCAGCAAACCTTAGCTAACTCCGACATGGAAGATAAAGTCATTTTTTTGCCAACAATATCTTTTAATGAATCACTGAGAGAAATGTTTGAGGCGGATGTGTTGTTAGTTTTGCAAGGTGAAATGTTTAACAACCAAATTCCTGGCAAGGTGTATGAGTATATAAGAGCTAAAAGGTTGATATTGGCGTTAACTCATCATAAAGGAGCAACGGCCGAATTATTAAGTGCGGTGCCCCATGCATGTACGGCAGATATGGAAATTAAAGTTGAAATTAAAAAAGCCCTTGAAACTCTTTCAACTCAAGAGGTATCAACTGACTTTGATCCATCTCCATATAATCGAGATGTCGGTGCGAAAATATTGGATGACGTCCTTAATAAGGTATTGAGGCAATTTACTAACGGAAAGGTAAGCTAAGACGATGTGTGGAATATCTGGAGCGATTTCACCCGGATTTTGGGTCGGGAAATCGCACGCAGAAAATATTACCAAACGCATGTCCGATGCTATTGCACATCGAGGGCCAGACGGCTCAGGGTGTTTTGTGGATATGGTTAACGGTGTGACTCTGGGTCATAGAAGGTTAGCGATCATCGATGCTGAACATGGTCATCAACCAATGATTCACAGTGATACCGGTGTGGTGTTGGTTTTTAACGGTGAAATATACAATTTTAAAGACCTGAAAGCTGAGCTCCTTTCGTTAGGGCACCGTTTTATAACCGAATCAGACACAGAGGTTTTACTATTAAGTTATATCCAGTGGGGGGATAAGTGTTTTGAACGGCTGCTTGGAATGTTTTCCTGTGCCATTTGGGACCCTAAAAATAGCAAATTAGTTTGCGCTAGAGATCGGATTGGAATCAAGCCGTTTTATTTTTTCTATGATGGCGTGAATTTCATCTTTGCTTCGGAAATTAAAAGCATCAGTTGTCACCCTGCGTATAAGAAAGATATAAATTCCGAAGGAGTTTTCGACTACACCAGGTATGGTTATATACCGGGTGAACATACCGTTTATAAGGACACCTACAAATTAACTCCAGGCTCAGTTTTAACAGTAGCTCTTAAAGGTGCGGGCTCTTTAGCGGTGTCTAAAGATCGCTATTGGATATTAACATGTAATAATTCAGAGGTTATTGAGCGGCCTGAAGACTCAGTAAAAATCAAAGATAAGCTGGGGTCATTATTAGAGACGGCAGTTTCATCACACATGGTAAGTGATGTCGGCGTTGGAGCGCTTCTTAGTGGGGGAGTCGATTCTACGTTGGTGGTTGATCTCATGGCTAGAACAACCACCGCAGTCTCTGTGCACAATGTACAATTTGGACAACAAGAATTCGATGAATCAACTCATGCAGCTCAGGTGTCTAACCAGTTAGGTGTGAGTTACACTCAGGACAACGTCCCTTCTGATATGTGCAATGATATAGAAAAGATCATTTGCCATTTTGACGAGCCTTTTGCTGATGCGTCGTCAATCGCCATGTATTACTTGAGCAAAAGTGCTAGTGAGCGTTATAAAGTGTGCCTTTCTGGTGACGGTGGCGATGAGCTTTTTGCAGGTTATAATTGGTATGCAGAGTTACTTCGATTTGAGGCTATGGATGCGAAGTATCCACGCTGGATTCGTTCTGCAGTATCTATGGCCAGTCGTCAGATATTGAGCCCGTCCAGAAGAGGCAGTCTTTTGGCATCTAACCTTGGGGCAAGCCCATCAACAAGGCACGAAGCCTTGGTGTCAGTTTTTCAGCGTAGCTGGGCAGAAAAATTATTATCAGATGAGGTGCTGTTCAGCTTAAAGGGCCCTGATTCCGCTCTACCTGCTCCTAATCAAATTAGTGGTAGGCACCTTGAAAGCCCGTTTGGCGATGACTTGATAACAAATGCTCAATATGCAGACCTAACATCCTATTTAGTTGATGATGTGTTGGTAAAAGTAGACCGAATGAGTATGGCTCATGGCTTAGAAGTAAGGGTACCCTTGTTAGATCATCGTGTAGTAGAATCTGCGTTTTCCATACCAGTAGGTATGAAAATCAATTCAACCCAACGAAAAATCCTATTAAAAGACCTTCTTAAAGATAAGTATGGTTTGGATTTTGTGAATAGACCAAAACAGGGATTCTCAGTTCCATTGGCTGAGTGGTTAAGAAAGGATCTGTTTCCTCTGGTGGATCGCTATTTATTAATAAGTGGTTTGACCACTCGAAGTGGTTTTTTTAAGACGAGTGAAGTTAAAAAGTTATGGTTTGAGTTTACGTCGGGTCGAGGGCGAATTGATTTGTCCAATAATATATGGCTGTTGGTTTGTTTTGAAGTTTGGCATAACAATTTGTGAGCTTAGTAAATGTTTAATGTTTCGATAATAGGGTGGGGAATTTAACGTGTGTGGAATAGCAGGAGTTGTGGGGCCTAGTGCCACATACGTGGACGAGACAATTGTCCAGACAATGATTGATACTTTTGGTTATCGAGGCCCAAATGATGATGGGACATGGGTATCATCAAGTGATTATGTTGCTCTCGCCCACAAACGTTTGAGTATTATTGATACAAGCCACGCAGGGCACCAACCCATGCATAGTTATACAGTGAGTGGTGAAAGTGGTGAAAGTGGAGTAGGTGGTGAAGTCGATTGTACGATTGTTTTTAATGGTGAAATCTACAATTACATCGAAATACGGGATGAGCTGAAATTACAGGGAGTTATTTTTGACACTGAGTCGGATACAGAAGTCATCCTCAAGTCCTATCGTTTCTACGGAAAATCCTGTTTAGATAAATTTAATGGTATGTTTGCTTTCGCAATCTGGGATGCTTCTGCAAAAGAACTTTTTATTGCTAGGGATAGGTTAGGAATTAAACCTTTCTATTATCATGTGTCTGATGAGGGGGGGTTTATATTTGCTTCTGAAGTAAAAGGGATTCTTGCTGTTCTTGATAAGCCTTGGCAAACAAAGATGAGTTTGGTCGATCAGTATATGAGCTTCGGTTATGTGCCTGGTGAAGAAACGTTACACGTGGGTATAAAGCGATTGCTTCCGGGGCATTGTGCGACCTTGCGTGAAGGTGTGTTGGATATTGGCGAATATTGGGCTCTTAACTTTAGTGATAATCCTGAAGATAAGGGGTTGGATTACTACGCGGCAGAAACTTCAAGGCTGTTAAAAAGCGCAATAGATCTACGCCTAAGAAGCGATGTTCCACTAGGTATCTTCCTGAGTGGGGGTATTGATTCTAGTGCCGTTGTTGCATTGCTTAGCGAGAAGACGGAGTCTCAATTAAATACATTTTCGGTGGGTTATGATTTTGGGGCTCAATTTGACGAGTCGCAGTTTGCCAGACAAGTTTCTGCGGAGTTTAATACCAATCACCATGAAATTAAGGTCGACCCAAAAGAGTTTAAATCCTTTATTGATCGGTATATTAGATTGATGGATGAACCTGTCACAGAGGCAGCGGCAATATCATTACATTATGTTTCACAACTGGCTAAAGAGAATGTAACTGTAGTGCTTTCTGGTGAGGGCTCTGATGAGATATTTGGAGGGTACGACTTTTATCAATATATGAGTGTTATAGAAAAAATTCGATCCATATTTGGAGTGACGATGTCTGGCGTGTTGGGGCGCTTAGGAGGAGCTGTCGATAAGTTTCTCCCCAAAATTGCTAAGTACCTGATGCTTACCAGCCAAACCTTCGAACAAAGATACAGAGGTATATCATCCTACGGAGAGGCCTATAAAAAGCATCTTTACAAAGCTGATGTGAAAAAATCCTTGCTATTGATGAAGTCATCGAAGGTACAAACGTTTATTGATAGCTTGTTTGATAAAACCCGAGGTCTCGATTTACTTTCTCGAATGCTATATTTTGATACAAAAACATGGCTTGTCGATGACTTGTTAATAAAAGCTGACAGGATGAGTATGGCCTCGTCGTTGGAATTACGAGTGCCATTTTTGGACTATCGGCTGGTGGAGTTTGCAGCCACGATTCCATCAAAGTACAAAATCAACAATGGTACTAGTAAATTTATATTGAAACATATAATGAAGGACTTGCTCCCAGATTCCATTATCAATCGTAAGAAAATGGGGTTCCCAACACCATTGAAATTGATGTTTCAAAATGAACTATCGGGATATGTCGTAGATGTTTTGCTCGCAGATGATGCCTGTATTCATCAGATATTGTCTGTTGATGCCATAAAGAAATTAATTGACGATCATTATCAAGATAAGGTGGATAACCATCGCGTACTTTGGCAGTTAATAGTGTTGGAATGTTGGCTAAAAAAGAACAAAGTAGAGATATTAATTAATGAATAATGGTGAAAACCCTAATGTACTCGTACTTAGCTATCTATATCCTAATTCAGAATTCCCTAATCACGGGATTTTTGTGCACAATAGGGTTAAAGCCGTTTCGAAGAAAGTCAATGTCACGGTAATAAACCCCATCCCATGGTCACCTTTATATCGTTTCTTTGGACACTACAAGCGATATGCGTTGATACCAAAGGAAGAAGTTATTGATGGGGTTAAGGTTTACCATCCGCGTTTCTTGTCGATACCTAAGTTCTTTAAGTTCTTTGAAGTGAACAGATATAAAAAGGCGGTGGATTCGATCGTCAGCACTAAATTATCAGAGAATGTTATTGATATTGTTGATTTGCACTGGACCTTTCCCGATTTGCCGACCGGAGTTCACTTAAAGCAACGTTTAGGAGCAAAGCTGATAACGACGATTAGAGGCAATGAAGCTTTACACTTGGGAGAAGATAATTATAGCGAAAAGTGTGTCGCTGAGTACTTGGGGCATACGGATGGGTTAGTTGGGGTTAGTAAAGATTTAGAAACGTTGGCATCAGCCCATGCAAAGAGCGCATTTGTTTCTACGGCAATTAGAAATGGTGTTGATACTGATAGATTTACATATATAGATCAAAACGCAAGTCGTTCCAAACTTGGCCTAGCTAAAGATAAAAAGATTATATTTTCAGTCGGATCTATTATTCACCGAAAAGGATTCGATCTAACTATTCGAGCGCTTAATGATATAAAGCAAAATCAGGGGCTAGATGGGCTTAAGTTTTATATCGGTGGCTCTGTTGGACACGAGGGTGATTATACTCAGGAGCTAATGGCACTAATTGCTAAGTATAGTCTAGAAGAAACGGTTATATTCCCTGGTCAAATAAGTAACTCTGATTTACCTCTTTGGTATAATGCTGCTGACATTTTTGTTTTGTCCAGTCGTGGTGAGGGGAGCCCCAATGTGTTAACTGAGGCATTGGCATGCGGTACTCCGTCAGTTGTTACTGATGTTGGGGCATCGAAGGAGGTTCTTGATTCCGAAAAGGGGCAAGGTATTTGTGTTCCCCCTGATGACTATGAGGCAATTAGGGACGGTATTCTTATGTTGCTTAAGGGGGGGGCAAACAGAAAGTTGCTTTCCGATAACTTTTCAAAATACACCTGGGATTGGTGTGCAGAAAAGGTTATTGACGTTTATGAACAAGTTCTAGGTCGTTAAAGGTGGATAAGGGCTTTTCTCTTCGAACTGTAGCTTATGTAATAAAACGAAAGCTAAGTTATTGGAAACAGGTGGTATCTCTATGTTTCCCGAGTCAAAGGGCTGCCTTGAAGGGTATATACCAAGAGTTAGATCATCTTATTGATCCCGACGTTTCTGATTTTAGAAACACAACAACTGTCCGAAACTGGGTTAATGAAAATAGTGTGCACCTTATTGATGATGAACATGATAGTTATGCATTTGATTTGGCTAAAGTTGTAGTTAAAGTTTGGCAGTATTTTTTAACTAAAGACTCGAAACCTCACTTATCTTGTGGTCCTAGAGCGTATTTGTTGAAGCAGCTGTTAGATCATTTGGGTTTTGCAACCAGGATTATTGATATATTAGAGATTGTTAAGGGAGAGCCACGGTCTCATACGTTATTAGAATATTATGATACGTCATGTAATAAATGGGTGATGCAGGATCCTGATTTTAACGTTAGCTATGTCAATACCGCAACAGGAGCACCTTTAGGTGCAGCGGAAGCTTTAGTATGTGAGAAAAGTCTTATTACAGGCGATGCTTCTGGTTATACGGTAGAGAATAGAGTAAACCTGGATGGTACAATAGAAGACTATTTTTGGGTTGTGGTAGTTTATCGATATTGTTATGAGGGAGGTAAAGCAGACATATTGTTTTCGGACGGATGTGCAGAGTACGGGTTCGTAAACGGCATGGCTATTGAGAGTTTTCGATCCTATCTTTTAGATAAGTATTCTTTTAGTTAATGACAATACTTGAGGTGGTCTAATTAGACCACCTCAAGGTTAAATATAGTTGCGGCTGGTTATGCCTTTCAAGTTATGGAGCAACAGGTGGAGTTAATCATAAATTCAATGGTCGCTATCCACCGCTCTATGATTTTAGGCACACGTTAAAATGAGATAATTAACCGAATACCATTGTATTATAAAAGGCCTGATGGCGTTTTCTGGCAAAATATTGCTCATGTGCAAACGCCCGTCTTGGCAATAGGCAATTAATCGAGGCCACTGATCGAGCGTGTATGTCATCGCCTTTCGGGTCAGGCAGTCTTTCTCTATTTTGGCGATATTGTTCCGGGGATCGGATCCTTCAGACGCTATTTTGAGACATAATATATGATAGAATTCTCACTCCTAATATATAGGCTAAGTTTTGAGTGATGTAAGGTAGATTCTAAAATGAACTGAGAGTAGGCTTAATATACATTTAGTTAAATTAGCATGTTTTCGCTGGTTCTAGCGAGACTGAATAAGAACTGTGTATTTTTCATGAAATCCAATCATACGAAGGTATACCCATGTCACACGTTAAAGTTAAAAAATCTATAGTTTCGATATTGGCAGTTATATTGCTGTTTGTAGGGGTTGGAGCATCTAATGCTGATTCACTAACGTTTGGTGACTTTGAAACGTCGATTCCCGTAATAAACCCAGCTGGGGATACGGATAGCACGAGTAAGCTTTGGAGTCAATATTCTGGCGGTGATTTTACAGGAACTTATTCGGAGACTGGTGATGTAGCAATATCTACCGAAAAAAGCAACCTTTTAGAGCATAGCGCCAAGGTCGGTGTAGATGACGGTGGAGCATACTTTCAGTTTTATCCTTACAAAGGTTATGAGTGGCACTACCTTCGGGAAATTATTAAAGAGGACATGAATGTTGGTGAATGGAAGCTAAATACTTTCAATCGAATGGAGTTTTTCGTATATGTGCCGTCTGGGTTGACACCAAGTGGTCCTGGACAATTCAATATGGCGGTTGGAACTTACGTGCGATCTACCACTGGTGATAGAGCAAGTGCGGAGGCTGGAGGAAATCACTACTATCACCGTTACAACCTTCCTGCATCTGAAGGGTGGCATAAAGTTGTGGTCGATATGCATCCAACTCATGAAAGAGGTGAGAATGGTGGAAAAGAGCATGGCTTACAGGAGCACCCTACTGGAGAAGATGCATATAACTATTTTGATACACTAACCAGATTTTATGTGGATTTTGAGGGTAGCCATGTGCCCAGCGGCAGCTCCGCATGGTTTTTTGACGGCTTTCGGGTATACAATGAAACCGCTCTTGAAAATGTTCAGCAGGTCTACAGTTTACATGGCTCCTATACCGCTGGTGAAACCCCGCGTTTAATTGTTGGTTGGAATCGCAATAAAGATGAGAATAGTGTGAGCCACGAAGTGCGTTATTCTTTTGAGGATATTCATAATGTTGGCTGGGATAACGCTACAGTTGCACCAGGCACGCCACTTAGTCCGCAGGGCTGGCAGGGTTATAATGGCATGCTGTATGAGACTTCGGCTATCAACGCTGCAGGAAATGACGTTATTTATGTGGCCATTAAGCCGGAGAATTCTAGTTTATTTCGTCAAATTTCTATCCCAGTGGGTCAGGGGTCGTTGCTTAACCCTCCAAAACAAACAACGCTTTTTTTTAAGTGATATATTAAAAGGAATTACTTCTTGAGATGGAAATAGATGCTTAAATGACGGCCTAAAAATGTTACCCTTTATGCGCGTTTTTGTTAGATTTGCAAATAAGGGTTTGGGCATGGAAATTGATGAGAAAATAAGAGCTACTTCAGGGATGGGGAATTGGAGTGGCTTTTTACAATCTGGGGTGACGGTCGAGAACGTACTAGAGGCTGCAAAGGGTTGGGAAAAGGCCATTTTGGGTGTTGATAAACCTTGGTTATGCTGGAACATCAATCCGGACTGGGCAATCGTCCAGCAGCGTTTAGTGGAATCTGTTGGTTGGGTACCTGTTGTTGGCTATGATCCAAGAGTGGGTCCCCCACCTCTTACTAAGAATGCTATTCTTGTAGACTTCAATAAAGGGCTGGATTTCCCAGTGATGTACCCCCATTTTCCTTTAGAATTTGCGTTCGCATTCGCGCCGAGATTGGCTTTTTGGCACTCCGACTTGTTGTTACGTGTTGAAAAAATGGCACAGTATTCTGAAATGTTTGAACTTTTGCAAGACGGGGAACTTTCAGCGACACAAGAAAGCACGGGGCTTTTTCAGCGATTAGATAAACAAAAACTTCGTTATTGGGAGTTGCTTGGATGTGTTACCAGGGGGGCGTCAAAATCCAACTTTGAAAATGGTTGTGGTTGGTGGTTGAATTTTTCTAAACACCCAAGTTGCACTGATATTGATGAGCAAGCGATTAGAAGTAAGTATCATTGGGAGTGCGGCGTTGGAATACGCTATTGGGCGAAAAAATATAAGCAAAAAGTGAAAATAATACCTGAAGATAATATCAATGAGGGGCATTTCACCCGAATTAATAATCAAAGTTACGTGAGTTCTTCCCCTAACGATTGGCGGCGTGACGTTTCCAAAGATTTGGTCAATAATTTTGAGCTACTTGCTGCATGTCGATCTTTGAAATTGGAGCATTTGTTGTGATGCCAAGTTTGTTTGGATGGCTCCGTAAGTGCAATTTATAGCCATCAGGTATAACTAACGAAATTATTTTCCGGAGTATATGTGTCAAAACAGGTAAAAGAGCTCAAACGGGCCATGGCAGTCGGAGCTGCTTGGATGATGGCTTTGAGGGTTTCCTACAGGCTCATTGGTCTCGTGAGTACGGTTATATTGGCAAGGTTGCTTACGCCTGATGATTTTGGTGTTGCAGCAATAGCAATGTCTGTGTTTGCGCTCGTCAATATTTTCACTCAATTTGGCTTCGAAACAGTACTCATACAAAGGAAAAAGTTTAATGTCGATGACTACAACACCGCGTGGACTTATAATTTACTGTTTGGTTTTGCTTCTGCATTAGTTTTGTTTTTTTCTTCTGAATATATCGGGCAATTTTATGATAATAAGGATATTGAGCACGTAACTATTGCCACCTCAATTCTTTTTATATTACACGGATTGAGAAATATTGGTGTTGTAGATTTCCAAAAGAACCTAACTTTCGATAAGGAATTTAAGCTACAGATTGTTCCGAAATTCATTAGTTTCTTTGTGATCATTTGCCTTGCATTTTATCTAAGGAACTTTTGGGCACTTGTTATTGGAGGTATCGTTTTGAAAGCTATGGAAGTGGTTAGCTCATACTTAATGCACCCATTCCGCCCCTCATTTAGCCTAAGGAAAAGTAAGGACCTTTTTGGTTTTTCTAAATGGTTGTTCGTAAATAATGTACTTGCTTTCATAGATACTAAATCTCCAGAACTCATACTTGGCAAACTAATGTCTCCTCACGCGGTCGCAATTTATAGTCTGGCTTCCGAGATAGGAAAGCTAACAACTGGAGAAGTCATAGCTAACCTTAACAGAGCAATTTATCCTGGTTACGCGAAAGTGTCTTCTGATTTGCAAAAACTTCGTGATCTTTATATGGACTCTGTACGTGTGATTGCCCTGATAGCTATGCCATTAGGAACCGGGGTTGCGTTGGTGTCGGCGTACATTGTTCCTATAATGTTAGGAGATCAATGGTTGGTTGCTATTGAACCAGTCGTATATATAGCCTTGGGTGGATCTGTTACCGCATTAAAATCGAATAGTAATTATGTTTATCTGGCACTGGGGAAGCCTCAAATTGGAACTGCAGAGCTTTTTATAAGAGGAATGATATTTGTTCCTCTTATGGTTTATTTAATGGATATTAATGGTGTGGTAGGTGTGGCTCAAAGCTTTTTGATTACCTCAATATTAATGTTTTTTGTGTCGATTTTTATCCTTAAGGCCGTGCTACATATCTCTGTATATACACAGTTAAAATTATACGTGAAGCCGTTAGTCGCAACATTAGTGATGGCTCTTTTTGTAGGTATGTTTACTACTCAATTTGCTGCTGGCAATCAACTCATTAGTTTGCTGTTTGCTGTGGTTATTGGCGTAGTAAGTTATGTTGGAACAGTGCTACTTGTGTGGTTGATTCTGGGTAAGGCTGACGGTTTTGAAAAACAAGCAATGGATGTGTGTATGGCCAGGCTTAGGCGTTGAAGCTATTTGCAATACATGTGAGGCGATTGGTTATAAGTCAGCGCATCCTATTGGATAGCTAGAAATCAAGCTAGTTTGCTCGAACCAGAAAATACAACTCCCTCGGAATACTATTTTAGTAGAAATAGTTACATTCTTAATAAGTTGGATTTACTGTCCTATGGCGAGAATCTACATGCAATAAAGCCTTACGAGTTACTATGCAGCTCCCTTTATTGTTCAGCAGTGAATAACGGTAAGGCGCTCTATTTTGACGACGACCACTTAATTTTTTTTGGTGCTAAAAAGCTTATAGAGAACAGCGAAATAGTGAAATCGTTACGTTAAGGGGTATTGTTTGGAGCGGGGTCCTGATTGAGCTAAGGTTCATAACGTTATTTTTCTAGCGTAGAACGCTTCAGCGAAGCCACTTTGGGCGTTTGACTCAATTCCTCGAATACGCATTATGCTTTCAAATGTATTTTCTGTGAACCACTGCTTATTGTTTTGACTAGGAAAGTAGGTAAGTAAGCTCTCGATTTTTTTGTTCTTATTTTCAATAGTAAGTGGGATAAAAAGATTTGGATTTCCAATGTCCCCATCGTATTTGGGGATTTCGTATTCAAATATCAAATTATCTCGAAATGTGTTCCAGCAAAGATCTGAAATACAGCGGTGATCCTGGTGACGGTCATCTCTGTAGTGTGTGAAAATCAAGTCGGGCGATATGTCCTTTTTTATTACTTCAAAGAAATCTTTGATTTCCGCACCAACAAATGGGAAATAACCATTTCGAAATGACTTGATGACAATTTTCTTTTTTGTGGCTTTGGATAAAAAATGCTCTGCGCTTTTTCTTGCTTCAAGTTCTCTAACAGGGTTGGAGCTAAAAACTACCCAATGAACTTCCTCAACATTATAGTTGCTTAGCAAATGAAGTAATGCGCCACCGCACCCAATTTCAATATCATCACAATGGGCGCCCAATGCCAATATCTTTAGAGGTCGGTTGTTTCCAAAAAACTGGTTTAGGTTTGTCATAGGTCTGGTTCCACTGTGGTAGGGGTCTGTTGTTTTAGGAGTCAAGAATAGTAATAAAATAGAGGATAAAATCAATAGTCGATACTTCTAAATATAAACAGTTAATATTCACACCGATAAATATGGGATTTAGCGGAATGGAGGGGGTCAGGTGGTCAGATTTATGATAAAGTCCCGCTCTAAAGTAACTGTATGTTCTTGACATTGGTAAATGAATGAACGTTATGGTTAATAATTGACAACTTGTCTACACTAAACACAATATGTTTACCTTAATCAAAGGAAAAGGTTCATGGATAAGTCTTCCTTAATACCTCGGGTTGGCATCGGTATGCCTGTTTATAACGGAGAGAGGTATCTAGAAGAAACACTTAAAGCAACTCTTTCCCAGACCTACGAAGACTTTGAGTTAATTATTGCAGATAATGCGTCAACTGATCGAACTGAAGAGATTTGCAGAGAGTATCAGGCTAAGGACTCTCGGATCCGTTATATACGGAACCCTGTCAACCTGGGTGCATCTAAGAATTATAGCGTTTGCTTCGAACCATCTAGAAGTGAATACTTTAGATGGGCAAATGCGGACGACTTGCCTGAGCTAGACCTTGTTGAGAAATGCTTAAAAGAGCTTGATGCAAATCCAAGCGCCGTTTTGGTTTATGGTAGAACCAAGATTATTGATGAGAATGGCGTGTTACTTGATCAATATGCAGACAATTTGGATTTAAGAGAGCCTACAGCGTCTTCTCGCTTTATTCGTTGTTTAACTGATATTGGTTTGAGTAATGTTCTCTATGGGCTTATGAGAAGAGAGCCTCTAAGCCATACAGCCTTATTCGGTAATTATCTTGCGTCTGATATTAATCTTATCGCAGAGCTTACTTTGTATGGTACTTATCATGAGTTACCAGACTATCTATTTTCTAGGCGTATGCACCCTGATTGCAGTAGCTGGGATAGATCTGATGAGGATAGGCAAAAAAACTTTTGGGATCCTTCAAAATCAAAATTACTAATGCAAGCCTGGCGATCAGCATACGAATATTGTAGTGCTGTTGCCCGAGCGCCTCTGTCGTTATCTGAAAAAAGGAAGTTATTCTATTATCTTTGCAAGCATACATATTGGCGGCGAGATAATATGGTGAAAGATCTAGAATATTTTATTAAATTTAAGCTTAACAAAACAAGTTGATACTGGAGGAATTATGAGAGTTCTTGTAACTGGACATAGAGGGTTTATCGGAACTGTAATGGTTCCGATGTTACTTAAAGAAGGGTTTGATGTCGTTGGTTTAGATACGGATCTATATCGATACTGTACATATGGTGATGAGGCGGTCCAAATTCCGTCAATTATCAAGGATGTTCGTGATGTAGAAAAAGAAGATTTGGAAGGTTTTGATGCAATAATTCACCTTGCAGCACTTTCTAATGACCCACTAGGAAATATCAATCCCGATCTAACCTATGATATTAACTATCGTGCATCCGTACGTTTAGCCGAAATAGCCAAAGAAGTTGGTGTCGGTCGCTTCCTATTTGCATCTTCTTGCAGCATGTACGGCAAAGCAGGGGAGGACGATATTTTGGATGAGACTGCAGACTTTAATCCAGTGACTCCTTATGCTGAATCAAAAGTACTTGTAGAGCGTGACGTACGCGAAATGGCTTCTGATACATTTAGTCCTGTTTTTCTTCGTAATGCTACTGCTTACGGCGTATCTCCTAGAATACGCTTTGACCTTGTTATCAACAACTTGGTGGCATGGGCTCATACAACAGGTGAAATCTTTATGAAAAGTGATGGTACGCCATGGCGACCACTAGTTCATATTGAAGACATCACTCAAGCCAACATTTGTGCACTTAAAGCGCCGCGAGAAGTTATTCATAATCTGGCTGTTAATGTAGGTGATAACGGTCAGAACTATCAGATGCGTGATTTAGCTCAGTTTGTAATGGATACCGTACCAGATTGTAAAATTGGTTACGCTGATGACGCTGGCCCAGACACTCGTTGTTATCGAGTTAACTTCGATAAAATTCATGCTACTTTTCCTGAGTTCAAAACCAAGTGGACTGCTAAGATGGGCGTTGAAGAGTGCTATCAGTCATATCTTAAGTATGGGCTTCAGAAGGGTGAGTATGAGGGTATCAAATATAAGCGAATAGCTCATATTGAAAACCTAATTGCAGAAGGCAAGCTGGATACCAACTTGCGCTGGCAGTTCTAGGTAATTTATATGACTCACTGAGTCACATGGCTTTACCTTATAGCCTGTTGCTGTAGTGGCAGCGGGCTGTTTATTATAAAAATATTGAGATAAAACAATGAAATTTACCGAAGCTCCTATTAAAGGCGCCTATATTATCGATGTTAATCGAATTGGAGATGATAGAGGGTATTTTGGGCGGTTGTGGTGTCAAAAAGAGTTTGAGGATCATGGTTTGGTTGCCAATATTACCCAATCTAATATTGGAGTAAGTCAGTCAGCTGGAACATTAAGAGGGCTGCACTATCAGGTTGCACCTCATCAAGAGGTCAAAATCGTAAGATGCTCTCGTGGTGCGATGTTTGATGTTATTCTAGATTTGAGGCCTGAGTCGCCAACCTATAAAGAATGGTTTGGTATGGAGCTCAATGAAGATAATGCAACTATGCTTTATGTGCCGGAAGGTTGTGCAACTGGTTACTTAACTTTAAAAGACAATACAGAAATGTATTATCATGCAACAGAGTTTTATCATCCTGAGTCTGCTACAGGAGTACGTCATGATGACCCGGCTTTTGGTATTGAATGGCCAGGTGAAATTACAACAATGTCAGAAAATGATGTTTCCTGGCCAGATTATAAAGGTTAGTTCTTCATTTTATACTGCATATAAATAAGCGCTCTGAACAAGAGTAGATATTAAAAACATAAACAGCGAGTCTCTATAAGGGGATGGTTTACCATGATTATTGTAGATACAGAAATAGCAAAACGAATTGCGGAAGATAGACCTATTCGTGTTGGAATGATCGGTGCTGGGTATAGCGCCAAGCATATAGCATCTCAAATAATTAGCTCTTTTCCAGGGATGCATTTAGTGGCAATAGCCAATAGAACGGTATCTAACGCGGTTAATGTTTTTAATCTTGCCGGGGTCGATGACGTTAAGGAAGTAAAGTCTAGCAATGCACTAGAAGATGTTATTAAAAAACGTGGTTACGCGGTAACTGATAACGCGGAAGTCTTGTTTCAGTCCGAAAGTATCGATGCCATTATAGAGACAACAGGTGAGGTCGAATATGGTGCTTGGGCTGCATTCAATTCCATTAAAGCTGGTAAGCACACTGTTGTACTCAATTGTGAAATGGATGCTACCGTAGGTCCAATTCTGAAAACCTATGCAGATAAACAAGGTGTGATTTATACCAATACCGATGGTGATGAGCCAGGCGTTGCTAGAAACTTAAGCAGACACGTTACAACTATGGGCTTAGAGGTTGTTGGGGCTGGAAACCTGAAAGGTTTCTATGATGTGCATCGCACACCGGAAACTCAGCGTGAATTTGCTGAAGCCAACAACCAAAAACCACATATGATGACTTCATTTGTTGATGGAACTAAGCTTTCTATGGAGCTTGCGTGTTTAGCCAATGCTTCAGGTTTTGGTGTAGGAAAAAGAGGGATGCACGGGCCTGCGTGCGATGATGTGCGTACGTGTTTAGAGCATTTCCCGAAGGATGCGTTTACGCCAGGTAAAGGAATTGTCGATTTCTTGTTGGGCGCATCTCCTTATACAGGCGCTTTTGTCGTTGGGCATACTGAGCAGCCGATGAAACAAGAGTATTTGAAATATCTTAAAATGGGAGAAGGTCCATTTTATGTGTTTTATACACCTTTCCATTTGCCTCAATTAGAAATCCCGATTACCGTCTCGCGTGCTGTGTTATGTGGTGACGCTGCCGTAACACCATTTGGTAAACCTTATGCAGATGCAATCACTGTAGCTAAGAAAGATTTAAAAGCAGGGGAGACTCTTGATGGGATTGGAGGTTTTACGGCCTATACTTTGATCGATAATTATGAAACGTGTCGCAAAGAAAACTTATTGCCAATGGGGTTATCTGGCGATTGTGTGTTAACTCGCGATGTGGCGATTGATACGCCTATTACCTATGACGATGTGAAGCTTCCTGAAGGTCGTATTGTTGATAAATTACGCGTAGAAACTAGCGAAGTTTTTCCAGTATAGCACTCTAATCCTAACAAAATAGCCAGGTGGTGTTCCTGCTTGGCTAAGGTGAAATTATGAAAGTAGTGATCTTTTGTGGCGGTCTTGGTATGCGGTTAAGAGAATATTCAGAAAATATTCCAAAGCCTATGGTTCCAATCGGCAATCGACCGTTGGTTTGGCAATTAATGAAGTATTACGCTCATTTTGGTCATAAGGAATTTATCCTGTGTTTAGGCCACAATGCGCATGTTGTTAAAGACTATTTCATAAATTATGATGAATGTGTAACTAACGACTTTGTGCTTGAAGGAAATGAAGCCCCTAAATTATTGAAAACTGATATAGCGGACTGGAAGATTACATTTGCTGATACCGGGCTAAACTCAAATATTGGTGAGCGCCTAAAAGCAGTTGAAAAGTATCTTGAAGACGATGAAATGTTTCTTGCAAACTATGCCGACGGGCTTTCTGACTTACCTCTTCCAGAGATGATAGATTTCTTTAAGGCAAGCGATAAAACTGCCTGTTTGTTGTGCGTTCAGCCTAATCAAACGTTTCATTATTTACACCTTAATAATGAAGAAACGGCCGTTACCTCAATCCAAGACACAACGGATACAGGGCTTCTTACTAATGGCGGTTACTTTATCTTTAAGCGTGAGATCTTCGATTACATGCGAGAAGGAGAAGAGTTGGTTCATGAGCCATTTAGTCGCCTAATCGAAGACGATCAGCTTGCGGCTTATAAGTTTGATGGGTTCTGGAGCTGCATGGACACGTTCAAAGATAAGCAGAAGTTTGATGAGCTTCATGCCAAAGGTGAGTCACCTTGGCAGGTCTGGAAAGATAGGAAGTAAATATAGCGTGATGTATAACCCCCTCTCTTTAGATTTATAGGTATTGAGAGGGGTTAGAATTGAAAGTAGATAAAAGCTTGAACTTCTGTGCGCATAAACACGAGTGCTATAGCGAAAATGACGGAAGATATACAAGCCAGCATCAGTGGGTTTTGTTTGTTAAGTGCTTCTATTCGTCGTGATGGTTTAATTAGGGTGTCGATGAGTAATGGAGCTATCAGTAGTGCCCATGGGATGATTGTTAGCTCGCCCGTGTTCTTATTAAATGGAAAGAAGGCAGTCAGTATCACCCACACGTCTATGAAATTCTCCGACCGAAATGGAATCCAGCATAGCAGTACAAAAAATTGGGTGACAAACCAATAGGCTGAAAGGGTAAGCCAGAAATCGGGCATTTTTTTGCCGATATGGGCGCTCCAAAAATGGTTAATAGTGAGAGCTATTCCGTGTAAAGTCCCCCATAAAACAAATGCCCAGCTAGCGCCATGCCAAAGCCCTCCCAATATCATCGTAATAAATAGGTTTCTGTAACGCATTAATTCGCCTCCACGATTTCCGCCGACAGCGATGTAAAGGTAGTCCTTAAGCCAGCTCGAAAGGGACATGTGCCACCTTCGCCAGAAATCTACTATTGAGAACGAGGCGTACGGGTAGTTAAAATTGTCGCATAAGCTATAACCAAAAAGGTAAGCAATGCCAATAGCCATCGTCGAATATCCGGCAAAGTCAAAGTATATTTGAGCATAGAAGCCGATTGTTCCAGCGATGACAACTGAGCTATCGAATTTCTCAGGGCTTGAAAATACTAGGTCGACGAATGGGGCAATGTTATCTGATATGACCGCTTTATAAACAAAGCCGAGTACAAATAGGCCGATCCCCTTTGTTATAATATCAGCCTGAAATATTCTCGATCGGTCTAGTTGGGGAATGAAATCAACTGCACGTACAATGGGCCCAGCGACCAATTGCGGGAAGAATGCTATGTAGAGTGATACAGCTAAAAGGTTTGTATCATTTGCAATATGCTTACGGTTGGTGTCGACAATGAATGAAATTGCCTGGAATGTGAAAAAGGAAATACCTACAGGTAATACAATAGAGAGAGTCGTTGTACTCGTATCAATTCCAAATGCTATTAGTAGTGATTCAAAGCTTTCTATAAAAAAATTGAAATATTTAAACACGGCGAGCTGAGCAAGCAATAATATGATGCTTGATGTAAGTACTTTTACTTTTCTATCTGGATATTTATCACATAAGCGTGGGGTTCCCCAGGAGATAAGTATTACAAAAATCAGAAGCGACAAAAACCTCCAGTCCCAGTAGCCATAAAAAAAGAAGGAGGCTGCAAGCAGAAATGCTTGTCGTAGTCTGTTGCTTTTTAATGTCCAGTAAATGACCAGGCAGATGGCGAGGAAAATTGGAAATATTGCTTGTGTAAAAATCATTTAAGAGCATTCTGTGATATTAGGGATGCCGCCAACCAAGATGTAGATAGTTTTGCACCCTTTTGTAGTAGGTGTTCTCCGCCATCGTACCAATACCCATTATCTTCCAATCTTTTGATTGTGGCAGCTAAAGTATCGTCGTTTAGACAGGGTATGTCGGTGGAATCGCAGATAGCGAAAAAGTACGTTAATGCTGCGTTATGCAAAGTTGGCGTAATAAAATTTAAAACGACGTCATATACAGGTTTATTAGTTGGTTGGTATGTATATTTATGCACCCAGTCCGGTATGGCCTTAATCTCATGTTGTGTGTTTGATGTGAGTTCTAATGCGTGTTGTACCTGATCCTTTGATACTGGAATGTGCTCAATAGGCTCAGAGAGAGGTGTATATCCATTATATATCTCACCGTTAAAATTATATCGATCTACAAGCCCAATATGAGAGAGATTCATAGTGGAAGACCGTATTACTCCGATGATGTGTGATGCTGTGGTTTTATATTTTTCGTTATCGATATCTACAGTTAGTCCCGTGATGATGGCGTTTGCGGAGTTATATAAGTCCATATACGCGATCGTTCGTTGGTCCGGATGGTTTTTTAGTTGCGCGAGCGGCACGCTGTCATAGTACCGTGAGGCTTCTCTTAAAAAAACAATATTTACTTTTCTCGATAACTTTGTTGTGAGTGAATTTTCTGCGTAGTCTAGAATGTTTGTACGTTCAAAATGATTGGCGCCAGGTAGACATATTTGGATTACTAGGCTCTTGTATTGTTTTTCTTGCAACTCATTTTCTAGTTGTTCTGGATCAAGCCCTCTGTTGCAGAGACTACCTCCGCTTATGACAATAATGTTTTTAAATTGTGTGGAATTGTTGAATCTTTTGACCTGGAGATTAACGTTGTTATATAAGCCGGACACTCTAGTCTCAATGCTTACTTTTTGCTGATCAGGCACAGCAAGCTTTACTAGTATCAGTCCAAAAGCGAAGAAAGCCGTTGGATATATAAGTAAGCCAACGAGCCGTGGTGATGAGGATTTGGGTAATGGCAGAAGGTATAATGCAAACAAACAGGATGCGGCAATTGCTATGATCGTTGCTTTATCCGCCACTAGGAATTCCTTTAGTTTGTAGTGTTTAGTGGGCGCGGATTCTATCAGGGAGGTATAGCTACATCAACTTTATGTCGTATTTATGTCGCATTTATATGATATTTGTGTCGTATTTACCGTGGCAAATGTTCATTGAATTTGTCTGTTTTCGTAAAGTAAAACGCGGCCATGGGTCCAGCCAATTGATATGACGTCATTGTCACCGTCATTGTCAATGTCTATAGTGATTGCCCCATTATGATGTTCATCACCTTGGAATATAAGGTGGCTTTCCCATGACGTAGCAAGGCCATTTGTGTTTTCAAACCACATCAATCTCGCTTTCTCAGGGGCTTTTAAGCTGTGTTCTCCAATGATAATGTCGATGTCGTCATCGTTGTCCATGTCAGCGATACTTAAACTCATTGGGCCAGTAACTGATCCGACAATATGTTCCTCCCATAAAGCCCCTTTGTTTTGTTTATACCAGGCGACTAACCCCGATTTACTGATTGCCTCGTACCCGATAACAGCATCGAGAAGTCCGTCTTTATTCATGTCTTTGAGGAGACTTCTGTCTGGCTTTTTATTCGTGTTATGTAATGTATGTAATGCCCATACCCCTTGAGTATTTTCAAGCCATTGGGTGCCTAGTAATAGGTCTGCATCACCATCGTTATCAATGTCTCCCGATGTGAGTTGTTCGTCCTGGGACGCTGGTGATATTGTTTGCCACACCCATTGCTGCTCCGTTGGCTGCGATGGTATGGTGAAAAGTTGGATGCCCTGGTCAGCTTTGTGCCACGAAAGAGCTATATTTGATGAGTGATTAAGCGATAGCAGGGTGGATCCTTGCAATAGGTCGCCATTGGCGCGGTCGATATTGTTAAAAATTTTGAAATTGCCCGAGCCATCGTTTTGACCCCATACAAATTCTTCTCCATTAGCATGATAATTATGTTTTTTGATGTTGAGTCTGTTTTTTATTCGGGTGAGTAGGTTTGGGTGAGAACTTACGTTTTCCCAGCGCGATGCCAAAACATCAATATCTCCATCATTATCATAGTCTGATATATGGGCGATATTGTTCGCATGCTTGCCAATAGAGTGTCTAGTCCAGTGCTTGGACAGCATTCCAGGATTCTTATACCACCATCCCCCTGTTATAATATCGGTTAGGTTGTCTCCGTCGATATCTTGAGCAACTATAAAAATAGATTTCCACGGTTTCTTGGGATCGATTACATGACGAACCCAGTTTTTTTGTTTTATATCGCTAGTCTGGTTTTTCCATAAATGGACGGGGTATTTTCCTTTGTATTTTTTGATCTCCCAATGCGTGCCAAAGAAGTCCATGTCCAAGTCGTTATCTACGTCGCCAGATTGAATATTATGAGAGCCCGAATTTGAAATTACTTGTTTTTCCCAGGCAGGTGTTGCTTTTGGTTTGTTAAGATAAATTTTTATTTCGTCAGGATTTGTACCTTGGTTCATTTCCGAGGTTAAAATGTCGATGTTCCCATCTTTGTCATAATCACGCGCTTGGATTGCGTGATGAATGGCTTCTACGCGAGAGTCAATGACATTTTCCAACCATACTTTGGTTGGGTTTTTTGGAGCAGCAAACCATGAAATGCGGTAATGCTGCCCTTCTTTTTCCGATGGAGTTAAAATAATATCGTTCCGTGTATCATTGTTAATGTCAGCCACGTCAATACTGACATCTTGCCATGTCCAGGAGTCAGTATATTGGTGCTGGGTCCACGATGCCTCTTTGGATTTTCCTGGGTTTCTAAGCCAGACCTGATTCACAACAATGTCAGGGTATGCGTCTTTATTTATATTGCTAACTTTTAACCCTTCTCCGTGATTTATCTGAATGATGGATTTTTTCCATTTTTCATTAGGTTTTGTTGTAGTGGCATTTTGGTAATATAGATTTACGGTGTTGCCATCATTGTGGCGAAACAAGCTCTGGTTTCGTGCGATAAGATCTAAGTGTCCATCCAAATCTAAATCGCTAATCACAACATCGTGATATTTATTTGCATCAATAGAGTGTGCTATCCACTCTTTTGATTGGTAGTTAGTGCCTGGGTTCTCGAACCAGATTAACCCTTTGTCCGTAGTCGCGACAATGTCGTTGAATTTGTCATTGTTGAGATCCCCGACATTTATGCTGGTTCTAATATAGAATTTGTTTGAAATTAGGCGTTTTTTCCAGGTAGGAGCTTGATACCAAACGAGGTCACCCATTATGTTCTTGTTATCCCATAAGCCAAGTTTACGTAATATTTTTTGTGCAACAGTTGGGATGTTTGTTTTGTGACCGCCGACTATGAGATCAGTAAGGCCATCATTGTCCAGATCACCCATCGTTTTCCCCCATGGTGACCTGGGCCCATCTTGATCAACTACTACATGATCAAAACTGAGCTCTGAGTAATTTGGGGCGGCTAAAAGGCTGGATGACATTGCCAGTAAAAAAATGAGAAATTTACTTTGTTGATTCATTAGTTGATACATGTAGTTGAAGTTAGTTTACGATTGATGCCCACAGAACGCCGGATGCTATCGTATTATGGCGGGTGATTATATAGTAGGTAGATAATTTATGGTTTTGATTTATGCTTCGCCTGCCAATGTTAATACTGGTAGAATTAGCTCAGATGAAGGTCGCCAAGCCGATCTTCAGGCAATGGTTGTAATTACAGGGTAGGGATTTATGAAAATTGGTGTATTTGGGCATTATGGTAATCAGAATTTGGGTGATGAGGCTATTACCACTGCGACGATACAAAATATTCAGCGTCACTTCCCTGATGCAGAAATAGTAGGGCTTTCCGTAAAGCCAGACGATACTGCTGAGCGTTATGGCATAGATACTTATCCTATTCGGAATATCAAGCGATCTGTGCCTGACTCTAATGAACAGCAGTCAGAGCAAGATTTAGAGCAGCAGAAATCAACGCCAGTTAGCATTAACAGTGGAGCACCTTCAGGTCTTAAGCATCAGTTGAAAAGACTACCTGTGGTAGGCCAAGCTATCAGCGTTATTGGACGTACACTAGACCTAATGAGAAAGTGGCGCCAAGAGTTTGGGTTCTTGGCAAGTTCGAAGCGCTATCTAAAGGATATCGACCTTATTATTGTTGCTGGGTCCAATCAGTTTCTTGATAATTTTGGGGGAACCTGGGGGTTTCCTTATACACTCTTAAAATGGAGCATTCTCTGTAAACTGACCAACACCAGAATTGCTTTCACATCTATTGGGGCAGGGCCTCTTGAGGCTCCCTTAAGTAAGTTTTTGGTGCGAGTCGCACTGCTGTTTGCTGATTATTTATCGTATCGCGATGTAGCCTCAAAAAAACTGGTTGAAAATACCATTTTCCCAATAGATGGAAAGGTTTACCCGGACCTTGCCCATAGTTTATCGTTTGTAAAAGAAGTAGCGAACTCACCAAGTGATGTTGCGCCCTCAGATAAGACAATCGTTGCCATAAACCCAATGCCTATCTATGACAGTCGTTATTGGTGTGAGCATGATGATGGTAGGTACAAAGCTTACGTAGGGAAAATGTCAAAATTTTGTGAGTTACTCATTGAGGAGGGGTATCAGGTCCAATTCTTCAGTACTCAACCTACAGATGAAAATGTAATTACTGATATCCTTGATGGCATCGATCAGCACTTATTGAGCGACATAGATCGGAGCTCAGTGACGCAATGCAACAGGCAGGTAGATCAGCTGATGACATATCTAGATTCAGTCGACATTGTTGTGGCAACACGTTTGCACGGCACTATTTTATCATTGCTTGCAGAGAAGCCTGTCTTTGGTGTGATTTATCATAGAAAGTCATCTGACGTTCTTACTGATATGGAGCAGGGCGAATACTTTGTTCCATTGGATAATTTTGATACTAAAACTTTAAAATCAAAATTTGATATCTTAGCAGCGAATGTTGAGTCAGAAAAAAAGAAAATAATTCAATATGGGCAAGAATATCGCCAAAAGCTGGATAAGCAATACAACGAGATATTTGATTTGATTAGATAATTAAACATAAATCATAAATGTTTATATAAAGCGTTATATCTATCGCACATTTTTTCAATTGTGTAATTTTCGTTTACAAGTTGCAGCCCATTTTCCGCCCTGCGATTGCTTTCTGCAGGGTTGGAGTAGGCAAATAGAAAAGTATTTGCCAGTTCTGTTTCATTGTTACTCTCTACAAGCCAGCCCTCTTTATCACTCAGCAGATAAGGTGTTCCTCCAACGTTGGTTGCGATTACGGGAAGTTTGCAAGCCATTGCTTCAAGGATTGTCATTGGCATCGCCTCATAATTAGAGGAGAGGACAAAAATATCGGAGTTCTGCATGATTGTTGGAATGTCATCCTGGTATCCGAGCAGCTCTACACAATCATTAAGCCCTAACTGAAGTACTAAAGACTTCAATTCAGATAAAGATGGACCATCCCCTGCGATCACGAGTTTTGAATTGCTCATTTCTGGATTTGCATCTAATGCGGAGGCGTAGGCCCGTATTAAAAAGGTCTGATTTTTTACTGGGTCAGCTCTACCAACAGTGCAAATAGTATAGATGTTTTTGTTGGTGGTTTTAGGGGCTGGCTTGAATCCTGAAGTATTGATGCCGTTATGTATTAATTCCACTTTTCTCTGTGAAATGTTAACAGTGTCTAGAGCCCATGATTTTAGGTCCGGAGAAACTGTTATGTACTTGTTTAGGATTAGAGATATGATTTTTGTGAGAGCGTTTCGCTTATTACTGGTTCCTCCTGAATCGTCACCTCCGTATCCGTGCGCGCTATGAATTCTATTTTTGACACCAGCAAATAAAGCTGTGAGTTGGTACTCCAATGTTCCAAAATTGTAAGTGTTAAGGGTATCTACTTTGAGTGATTTTAATAACTTAAATAAATGGAGGTGTGACTTAATGTCATTACCAGGATTCTTGTAAAGGCAGTGAATATCCGCTTTGTCTTTTACTTTGTAATATAAGGCTAGGTCATCTGTGAGGCTAATAATGGAGTGCGTGATAGAAGGATCATTCGTGTTGTTGATAAGGTTCGCAATTACTTGCTCCAATCCGCCAAACCCAAAGCTATAAACCAGGTGGCAAACATGGGTGGTTTTGGTAGGGGATGTTTTATTCATCTGGGGTGACCTGTTCATGGCAATGATCGGGCTAGGAATGGTCCCAGTGCATTTGCGACAAATAGCGGAAGTTTGGTCCAGCACCAAATTACGAGCTTTAGCTTTGGATTATTAGGATTTAAGTTAGGCAAGGTTTCACCTTCAGGCAACAGATAGTGCCAATGCAGTTGAGACGGCTTGGCTCCCCATTGTTTTTTAAACTTAAATGTTGACGCGTCTTTAGATGAGCGACCAAAATCAAAATATTGATATTTATTGTCGCAAGCAAACTTTAGAATGTTCCAGTATAGAACCATATTGGAGTCCAATTTATTTGCAGAGCGAAGTGTTGAAGCCCATGGGATTTCAAGGCATCCCTTATACCCTATCAAAAAAGCGCAAGAAACTGGTGTGCCTTGATGGTATTGAACGGCTATTGTTGTATCGAGTGGGCTAGAAAGAATATGATCAAAAAAAGATATTGAATATACCGGTGTACCAAGGTCTCGCATGTTAATAGAGAATATTTTATAGAAATCCTTTAACAGCTCCTGCTTGCCTGTTTTGAACACTAGCTCATTCTTCAAGCCTTTTTTGATTTGTGCTCTGACTTTTGTGCCAATGTCATTCCAGAGCGTCTCGCTTGAGTTAGGGAGAGCTAAAAACATACTCATTTTATCCGTTTTACACGGAGCGCCAGGTCTGGAGTTGGTTTCTCTGATTTCTATGTGAGAAGCCTCAAGTGTTTTAGATAACTGGTCTGCGTGCTGTATAAGTTGAGATTCAACGGATAGGTTGTCTGTGAGAGGGCCACCATAATTGAAGTAAGGGATTGATGTCATGTATGAGCCAAAAATACGGCTTTTTGTATGAACTAATGGGAGTACGCCTACGATGCGTTGCTGACCGTCATATGCAGCTAAATAACATGCTTTGTGGCCAAAGCTCTGCTCAATAATAGACTTAAAATCCAATGAGTGATAAACGCAGCTAGCCTTGTGGTTTTTTACGTACTTATTCCATTCTGTTAAGTCGGAATTTGTTGCTTCCTTTATAAGGTACGATGTTTGTGTTGGTGATGTTGAGAGGGTTGCAGAGGCTGTTATGTGGTTGGGGAAAGGAGGTTTTTGTTCTGTCTTGGCGCTGTTTGTTTGTTTTTTTTGGGCCTTGAGCTCTTGTTCGATGGATTTTATTTCGATGCTTAAGGTTTTCATGTCGGCTAGGGTTTTATCAAAAGGTTCACCTGCTTTTTTTAGCTGCCCAATTTGGCGAGAAAGCTTACCTTTTGTGATGCCTAGCTGCTTTAATTGCTCTTTTAGTTCGGCATGTATGGGTGTCTTGTCGGACATAATTCGAGTTTACACCTTTTTCATGCCAAGGATGACATCTACTATCCGCTGGGCTGCTTGGCCATCGCCATAGGGGTTATGTGCTTCTGACATTGCCGAATATATTTTAGTGTCTGTTAAAATCGACAAAGCATTCTCTACAATTTTCTTAGGGCTCGTACCCACAAGCTTAACCGTGCCTGCGGTAACCGCTTCGGGGCGCTCCGTAACCTCTCGTGTAACAAGAACAGGCTTACCTAGAGATGGAGCTTCTTCTTGGATGCCCCCCGAATCGGTTATAACCAGGTCACATTTATCCAGAAGCCAAACAAAAGGCAAGTAATCTTGCGGGGCGATTAGGTGAATATTGCTGGAGTTTTGTAGCATCTCAAACACGGGTTTTTGAACGTTAGGGTTCAAGTGTACAGGGTAAATCAATAACCAATTTGGGTTGTGTTGTGCGATTTCTTGTAGTGCTGTACAAAAATCAATAAACCCTTGGCCAAAATTTTCTCTGCGATGCCCGGTAATGAGGATTAGTTTCTGAGGGTTGCTTTGTATGGCCGATGTTGTTTTGTCGGGTAAACTTGGCCAATCAGTAACAGAGTAGTCATTGATAGTAGATTGAACTTTAAGCAAAGCATCAATGACGGTATTCCCTGTTACATGTATTGTGCTTTCGCTGATATTCTCGGCAAGTAAATTGTTTTTTGAACCTTCCGTCGGGGCAAAATGAAATTGTGCAAGCCTTCCCACTAAGCTTCTGTTGGCTTCCTCTGGAAATGGCGCCTTCATGTTACCTGTTCGAAGGCCGGCTTCTACGTGGCCAACAGGTATTCCTAGGTAAAATGCTGCCAGGCTTGCGGTAAAGCATGTTGTGGTATCGCCATGAACCAATACAATGTCTGGCTTGCATTCGTTTAAAACAGTCCGAAGCCCTATTAGTATTCGAGAAGTGACATCAAACAGATCTTGGTTTGCCTTCATTATATCGAGGTCGAAATCTGGTTTTATATCGAAAAGGGTAAGGACCTGATCTAACATTTCTCTGTGTTGGGCTGTCACCGCAACTTTGCTATCAATCCCTTCGGCCGCTTCAAGGGCCTTTACTACTGGAGCCATTTTTATTGCTTCAGGGCGGGTTCCGAAAATCGAAAGAACTTTAATAGGGCTTTGAGGCGATGACATATTAATACCTTATTTCAACAACAGTAATTATCTGGGTGCTATTTGGTAATGCCGCGGGTGTCTACAACCATCTTTTCTATAAATACCGTTGGTTTGATTGTCTTGAACTCCTTGTGATCAACAAGTACCAGTAAAATATCGGCTTTATCAATTGCTTCATTATATTCTGTTAATTCGAATTCTGGGTGTGTTTTGATATTAGGTTCGCAGATTAATAAGTCCGCAATATTTTTAGCTTGAAGCGCTTTAACTATTTCGTGGGCTGGTGATTCTCTTAAATCATCTACATTAGCTTTGAAAGCGAGGCCAAGGCACGCAATTACAGGCCGTCTAAATTTGCTTGCCTTTTCGGTAACTTTGTCGATAACCCATTGAGGTTTGCTGTCGTTGACCTCTCGTGCGGCACGAATAAGCTTCGCTTTTTCACCTGCTCTATCGATGATAAACCAAGGGTCAACAGCGATGCAATGTCCGCCAACACCCGGTCCCGGTTGAAGTACGTCTACACGAGGGTGCCTGTTTGCGAGCGATATGAGCTCCCATACATCAATATGTTCATGATCGCAAATGATTGAAAGTTCATTTGCAAAGGCGATGTTGACGTCTCTAAATGAGTTTTCGGTTAGTTTTGACATTTCTGCGGTTTTTGCGTTAGTCCGTAAAACTTCACCGTTTACAAACTCCTCATAAAATGATGCTGCCATTTCGGTGGCTGCTTGGGAAGTGCCACCTACAATCCGATCATTTTGAATAAGTTCTATTAATATTCGTCCAGGTAACACTCGTTCCGGGCAGTGTGCGACGTGTACCTCGTTGTTTGTGTCAAAACCCTCTTCTTTAAGGATCTTTGCAACAACATCGTCGGTTGTGCCGACAGGGCTTGTTGATTCAAGAATAATAAGATTGCCAGTTTTAATGTGAGGCACAATCGCTCGGGTGGCCGACTCTACATAGGATAAATCAGGTTTATGATTTTCTTTAAAAGGGGTTGGAACGGCAATGATAAATATATCAGCGGGGGATGGAGAGGTTGACGCTTTAAGTTTTCCGCTATTAACAGCCGATTTTACGAGAAGGTCTAGGTCAGGTTCTACAATATGTATCTCGCCACGGTTGATGGTGTCGACAACTTCTTGGGAAACATCAACTCCAACAACGTCGTATCCCTTCGTTCCTAGTAGCGATGCTGTGGGTAGGCCTATGTACCCTAGCCCCAATACACAAACAGAATTGAACTTACCCATGCTTATCCCTTTGATTTTATAGTAATTGATATTAAAAATTGGAGCGACTTTACCATTTTTCTGGCAGGATTTCTTTAAATAATAGACAAAGAATGATGGGGATCTAGGGACTTTCTAAAAATCAAAAAAAAGGGCGAATCCTCAATGAGGATTCGCCCTTTTTTTTGATTAGGTATTAAGCATTTTTTTGCTTTTTACGAGCCATTCCAAGGCCAGCCAATCCTAAACCGAATAGTGCGATAGTACCTGGCTCCGAGACTGGAACAAAGGACGTTACCATAACAACCATGTCACTGTAATCTTTGTCGGACGAGTCGAATTTCAAGTCTTCCCACGCAAGAATAAAATTGTCATCATTGAACTGAAAGTAGTTTCCATCTCCATTTGAATCTAAATATTCCTGACCATTACCTTGGAAAGTTGCCAAGTGATCATCAGCTTCACCATCATTGTCATGGTCGCCGTTTAATGCTGCCTGTGAATAGAAGGTGTTGCCCTCTGGGGTATCTAGATAAAAACCGAATGAGGTGCTGCCACCGAAATCTGCAGTGTTTTGACCTAGAAAAGTGAAGTTATCATCGAAAAGTACCGTTGTAAACGTGCTGCCATTCAAGTTTAGGTAAACCTTAGAACCTTCTGCAGCAGTCCCACTGAATAGTTCCAGTTTTGTTCCAGAGTCTAAATCATATATACCCATGGTGTTTGAGTTTGCAAATTGAGCGTATTCAAACATCATAACAGCACTTCCTGTTCCTGCTGCGTTAAATGTCCACATTTCGTCAGGGGTTTGCTGATCAAGGTTAAGGTCGTAAGAGAAATTATTGTCTTGCGTCGACAAATCTAGACCTTGCTGAAGCCCCGTAGTATTAACGATTTCTGCTGCGTTAACCGTTGTGCATATAGCTGCTAAACCTAACGCGAGTAGAGTCTTTTTCATTTTCTACCTATCTCCTATTGCAGGGCGTATTGCCATCACCCTAGATATGTTACAGCTTGATTCGTAACAAATGATTGTTGCATTGATATAAGCATGTACTGTGCCAATGCTAATTTTATCAATAAAATCAGGGTGTTGAGGGTAACGAATATGTTGGTTGTTTTGTGATCGTAAAAAAAATCGACACTTGAGTTTAGAGGGGGGTGCGCCCGACAAACGTTGTGTTGGGTCGAACGCACGGCTTTGGTAGATTGATAAAAGGTGGGTTACTGCTTTTTCGCTTGCGCTAAATGTTCTTTTATCTCGCCGTTGTTGGGGTCGAGCTTTAACGCTCCCTCTAACAAGCTAATAGCTTCCGCCTTTTGGCCATTTAAGGACAGGATCCAGCCATAAGTGTCCTTTATCGCTGCGTTGTTTGGTGCAATGCCATGAGCCTTTTTAGCCGTTGTTATTGCGCGTTTATCGTTTTGTTGCTGATAAAGCCAGGCTAGGTTGTTGAGGGAAACAGCGTCGCTTGGGTTTAGTTGTGATGCTTTTTCAAATAATACTGTAGCTCTTTCATATTGTTTGTTTGTAAGTTCAATAGTGCCTTTTTTACGAAGTGGTTCGGCCGATGTTGGGATAGCTAACGCCCACTCATCTAAGAATAATACTGCTCTCGCTTTGTCTGACCTAGCTAGGATAGCAAATCTCTTTCGAGCAATCGCATCGGTTTCAATTAGGTTCCAAGCTTGACTGATAAAATCCATCGCTACATCAGGCATTCCCTCTGCAGATGCAATATCAGAATTCAAAGCGAACGATAGTGCTGATTTAGGCGCTAATGTATCAACTTGCCCTGCTAGTTTTTTTGCTTCTTGAATGTTGCCGGCTTTAATTTCAACGTTTATTAGTTCTGATAGGAACATTAGGTTGTTAGGCGTTACCTTTAATGCTTCGACTATCTGGTTTCGCGCTAGGTTTAGCTTGTTATTTGCAAGATATTGTTGCGTCTTAATATTGTGTACTTTTAATATTTGATTCCTAGATGAGAGTAGCGTCGGGTTTCGTTTGTAGGCTATTTGTGCGCTTTCCAATGCTTTTTGGATTTCTTTTTTCCTTAAATATAGCTCACTAAGTACCTCGGATGGACCGCTGCTGTCTAAATACTTATCATGAAATTTCTGCATAAGAGGCTCTATCTCGGCGGTATCTCCCTGCTGGGACTTCGATTGACTAAGGCCTTTGTACCCTTGGGAGGTTTGTGGTGATAGCTCGATTATTTGCAAAAATAATATTTCGGCTTCTTTGGGCTTTTTATCGGATAATTTGGCTAGTGCGAGGGCATACAAAGCATCGATATTAGTTTTATCGCTCATAAGTGCTTTTTCTAGTTTTTCTGTCGCTTGCTTCTTGTCCCCATGTTTTAGCTGGAGTGCTCCTACGAGAAAATTTAACCGGGAGTCTGACGGGGATTTTATTAGTGCTGAATAAAAAGCCGTACTATTTACAGGGGCCTCTATTTGGAGATATTGCTTTAATAATCGTTGTTGGATATCAATTGTGTCAGGGTATGCGTTATAAGCTTTTTCGAGATGCTCTAAGGCTAGGCTAGATTTGTTAATTGATTCGTAATAATCGGCTAACGCAATGCGTAGACGGTGTTTTTCTGGCGATATTTTGAGTGCTTGATTGAGTGCTTTGATACCTTCCTGTTCGTCATTTGATGCGAGAGATGCAAGCCCGTAAAGGGCCAATATTTCGGAGTCGCTGCTTCGCGCCTTAACTTCTTCTCTCAGCATGGCGATAACTTTTTCGGGCTGTTTTAACTGTAATTGCGTGCGCGCTAGCAGAGATATCGATCTGGTGTTTGCTGTTTCTGGGTCAAAGCCTTCTGATAGATAGCTTTCTGCGTCAGCTATATTTCCTTTTTTTATATTTAATAGCCCAAGTAGCTGACGGCTTTTTGCGTTGGGTGTGTTCTTATTTATTTCCATTAGCAGGGTCTCTGCTTGCTCATAGTCCCCTGAGGTATAAAGATCGACCGCTTCTTTGAGTTTGATCTTGATTTCGTTAGCCTCAGGGTTGTTCTTTGCGAGTAGCTTTGTGTAGATATAAGCTTCACTAGAGCGACCTTGTGATGATAGGACGTCAATCAGGGCATTTAGGACTTTAACTTTTTTCGGGAGAAGAAGATCCGAGTCTCCAAGAGCAAGCAGAGCGGTTGTTAGGGTGTCTTCACTTTGTTCTAGGTTATTCTTTTTGTATGAGATCGCAGACTTCATAAGGAGAGCGTCTATATGTTCGCCATTGAAGGTAAGGGCCTTGTCTAGCGCCTCGCCGACCTTTTTTGGGCGGTTTTGTTTAAAGAACAGGGTTGCTTTGAGGTACTGATAGTCGGCATTTTCATTGTTGGTGCTTGAAAGGTTTTTTACGCGCTCAAGCTCCTCAGCGGAGTCTGCAAAGTTACCAAGTGAAATATTGGATTTGAATTTGATGCTGTGCAGTGTTAGTTCCTGCAGCTTGGTAATAGCGCGTGAGGGTGTATACGGTAAGTTCAGATAATTAAGTGAACTCCGAAATTTACCTCTATTTAGATACGTTTCCGCCAGGAGTAGTCGGATTTCCGGGTCATTGGAGTCTTTATGTGGTTCAAGTAGCTGAAGGGCGCTGTTAGATTGACCTAACTCGATGTTGATGCGCGCAGCAAGTGTTATGGCTTCGGTAGAGTTTGGGGATGTTCTCAGGGCGTTTTTCGTTTCGATGATGGCTGCTTTGTACTGCCCCTGATCAACGTACGCTTGAGCCCTATTAAGGATTGGAGAGATAGACTTTACTTTGTCTGCTTGTTCGGGCTCACACCCTGATATGAAAATACTTAATATAATTAACAGGGGGAGCAGGAGTGGTCGAGCACTAACAGGTCGCATGTTAAGTCCCTTTAGGAGGTTTCGGTTGAGTTCGTATCGATGTTAATCCTGCAACTTAGCAAAATTGTTTACCGCAATGCAACCTGAAACCTCTATTTCAGCTCTGTCTAGTATTTTTTGTTAGTTGAACTCCTTGTAAATAGCATCGCTATAACTACCTTGGAGGCCATCAGTATCAACGGTGGATACTTGGAATTTCCAGTTACCTTGAGCGAGGTTTTCCAATGTTACTTCAGAGGTTGAGGCTGAATCCACGCTGTAACTATATTCGTCACCGGTTGTCTCGTTCGAGTATAGGATGTTATAGCCTTGAATTTCACCCGTCGGTAAGAAATCACCATTATCTCGTTGTGTCGGGATATCCCAGCCGATTGTTGCGTTGTTAACTACAGGCTCTGGCTCAGGAGTTGGCTCAGGCTCAGGAGTTGGCTCAGGCTCAGGAGTTGGCTCAGGCTCAGGAGTTGGCTCAGGCTCAGGAGTTGGCTCTGGCTCAGGAGTTGGCTCTGGCTCAGGAGTTGGCTCAGGATCTGGAGTTGGCTCTGGCTCAGGAGTTGGCTCTGGCTCAGGAGTTGGCTCAGGATCTGGAGTTGGCTCAGGATCTGGTGTTGGTTCTGGCTCAGGAGTTGGGGTTGGGTCGGTAGGACTCGGATCGTCTGTATCCGTTTCTATATTTGCAGGTCTGGCTCCATCGGTTCCGCTCTCCGAAGCTCCACAGCCTGATAAAAAACTAACCAGACAAATAACTATAAATAGATTCTTCAGTAACACCATGAGCTGCTCCAGCGCAAATATCATTTTCTTACTTACAATCGTAGAAAGATGGGGAGCTTAACTCAAGCAAATTCAGCAGTAAATGGTTGATTTGTGAGGGGCTTCACAGGCAATGATGCGATTGTGTCTTGCTCAATATGTGCGTTTAATAACATTATCAATTTGAGTTGTGATTTTTCAATGAATTCTACAGTGAATTTGAGCGCGTTCAGTAATATACTACGCTCAAGTTTTTGAATTGTTAATGTGTTTTTTATAAGGATAGGGGATAAGGTCAGTGAAAGTATCTATATACGGTTCTGGTTATGTTGGACTGGTAACAGGGGCTTGTTTTTCAGAAATGGGTCATGACGTGTTATGTGCAGACGTCGATGCAAGAAAAGTAGAAATGTTATTAGCAGGTGATATTCCGATATATGAGCCTGGGTTGTCTGATATGGTGCTTAAAGGCATTAGTGCAGGAACGCTAGATTTTACTACTGATTTAAAGAGAGCTGCCAAACATGGGGAGTGTATTTTTATTGCGGTAGGTACCCCTCCTGACGAAGATGGATCAGCAGATTTGAAGTATGTGCTGTCAGTAGCAGACAGTGTCGGTTCTTATATAGATGAGTACACGGTAGTTGTTGATAAATCTACAGTACCCGTCGGGACAGCAAAAAAAGTTGAATCAGCAATTCAACAAGCGCTAAGTAAGCGAGGTTCTAGCGTTTCGTTCGATGTTGTTTCCAATCCCGAGTTTCTCAAAGAAGGCGCTGCTGTGTCAGACTTTATGAAGCCAGATAGAATTGTTATTGGCTCTGAAAGTGAGAAGGCAACAGTCCTGCTACGAGAGCTGTACGCTCCCTTTAACCGTAATCACGACCGTATGTTAGTAATGGACACTATCTCTGCTGAGCTCACCAAGTATGCGGCTAACTCAATGTTGGCGACAAAAATCAGCTTTATGAATGAAATGTCAAACATTGCAGATGCTGTGGGTGCAGATATTGAGCAGGTTAGATTGGGTATCGGCTCAGATCCGCGTATCGGGTTTCAGTTTATCTACCCGGGTGCTGGTTACGGAGGTAGTTGTTTTCCTAAGGATATAACTGCGCTTCATCGGACCGCAGGAGACTTTGGTTATACCGCCCAAATGCTAAAGGCAGTTGATGATATTAATAACGCACAAAAAGAAGTGATTTTCAGCAAAATCCACAAGCATTTTGATGGCGAGCTTGCTGGTAAGCGAATTGCCTTATGGGGGCTTTCGTTTAAACCTAATACCGATGATATGCGAGAGGCTCCAAGTCGCGTATTAATGGAAGCTTTGTGGGAAGCAGGGGCGAGTGTTACGGCATATGACCCTAAAGCAATGGAAGAGACGGCTCGCATTTACGGTGATCGTGAAGACCTTTCATTGGTTGATACAAAAGAGGCTGCGACAGTAAATGCTGATGCCTTGGTCATTATGACTGAATGGAATAGCTTTCGAGCTCTGGATTTTAAACGACTCGAAGAAAAATTGTCTCACAATGTGTTATTTGATGGTCGTAATATATTTGACCCTGAGATGGTTGAGGCGAAAGGTTTCGCTTATTACGGCATAGGTCGAGGAAGGAGGTAGTTGTAAGCGGGTAGTCATTAGCGGGGGTATCCTTATACTTTTATAGAAGGGTGCCCCCATTGTAGTTTTCATTTTTGTTTCAGTCCCTACTGGTCGCTAATATTTATTTCATACTTCTTAATTAAATCATAAAGAGTGGGCCTGGTTACTCCTAAATATTTAGCCGCAGACGATATTTGGCCGCCTGTAAGGTTTATCGCTTTGATAATGGCGGTTTTCTCGGCTTCTTGACGAACTTGGCGAAGGTTGATGGAAAGGTCTTCATGGTGCGGTAGAGCCAAGTCTTCTACCGAAAGAGTTTTTTCGTCTGCCATAATAACGGCGCGTTTGATTTTGTTTTCAAGCTCTCTAACGTTGCCCGGCCATTCGTAACTTTCAATCGCACTGGCTGCTTCGGCGGAGAACCCTTTGATTTTTCTATTTTGGGCATCACAATATTTTGACAGTATATGGCGAGCCAATAGGATTTTGTCTCCCTCTCTTTTTCGAAGCGGTGGTAGCTCTACAACAATCTCACTAATTCTGTAATACAAATCTTCTCGGAACGTTTTTTCTGCAACCATTTCCATTAGGTTTTTGTTGGTTGCACATACCACTCTTACATCAACATCAATCTCATCTCGCCCGCCCAGACGCTCTATCGTGCGTTCTTGCAAAAAACGCAAAAGCTTAGCTTGAAGTGAAAGAGGCATGTCACCGATTTCGTCTAGGAAAAGGGTGCCGCCATTGGCAACTTCAACTTTGCCGAGAGTCCTTTTGGTAGCGCCAGTAAAGGCCCCCTTTTCGTAACCAAATAGCTCGCTTTCCATTAGGTTTTCTGGCACTGCAGCACAGTTGATGGCTACGAACCGTTTGTTAGCTCGTGGGCTTAGATTGTGTATCGCTTTAGCAATAACTTCTTTTCCTGTTCCGGACTCACCGAGCACAAGGCAGGTAACGTCGACAGGGGCGACTTTTTCTACCGTTCGGCAAACTGCTAGCATTTTTGTGTCGGATGCAATAATTCCACTTAAAGGCGATTGAGCGGTGGCTTGTAAACGCCGGTTCTCCTCTTCGAGTGCCGCCATTTGGTGGGCGCGTTGTACTATTAAGTCTAAGGTATCTGTGTTTACGGGCTTTTGATAAAAGTCGTAGGCACCAAGTGCTACCGCTCGTAGGGCATTGTTGTAGTCGTGGTAGCCTGTAACTACAATTATTTTGGTGTTGGGAGCCAGATTAAGAGTGTCTTGAATTGTTTTAAAACCTTCTTCTACACCTTCTTCATCAGGGGGGAGGCCTAAATCTTGTATGACGACGGGCGGTTCGTCTCTACGGATTGCAGCGATAGCATCTTCTCTGTCGCCCGCGATAATTACTTCGTATTGGTCGAAATGCCAGCGAAGTTGGCTTTGAAGGCCTGGATCATCTTCAACGATTAAAAGTTTCGGTTTTTTTTGGGTTTGATTCATTGGGTAGTTTCGGTATCAGAATGTTTAATGTTATGCGGGCTGCTTTAGAGGTATTTGAAGGGTGAAAAGTGACCCTTCACCTGGCGTGCTCTCGACGGAAAACTCCCCTCCAAGAGCCTTTATGAACTCTCTGGTTTGGTATACTCCAATCCCCATACCTTTACCAGACTTTGTTGTGTCAAAAGGTTTGAAAAGGCGCTCCTTTATAAATTGCTGCGACATGCCTTCGCCGTTATCTTCAACCTCGATCTTTGCGGAACTTTCAGTGAGGGAAAGGGTAATGTCGATGAAACCGTCTTTACTGGTTGCTTCTTGAGCATTTTTTATAAGGTGTATCATCACCATTTCAAAGTGATCTCTGTCGACAGTTACTTTGGGGGCAGCATCAGCTAATCGAAGGGAGGGGATTGGGTGGCGGTCGTGGCATTTTTTGCAAGCATCGACAAGTATCTTGTTCAGGTCGATTTTGCCAACAGTAGTGCTTACAGCTTGATCTTTTTGTTGAAGTTTTTGTAGTAAATTATTCATGCGTTTAACAGAGTTGTCGATCGTATCAATTGCATCCTCAATAAACGCTGGATTTTCCTTGTGCTTCGCTGCATTTTCGACAACCAGTGCCTGTTGTGCGATAAGGTTTTTTAAATCATGCATAACAAATGCGGTGAGTTTGTTATAAGCGTCAAATTGTTTTGATTCCACAAGTTGTTCTGCAGATGCATGTCTCGCAATATAGCTAGACACCTGGCGACCAACCGTTTTAAGTAAATCTAGATCCTCCCAGGTAAGCTGGGTTTCGAGGGGAGGGTTTGCTAACCCCATAAAGCCAATTAACTCATCATCGTTTAACAGAGGGAGTATTATCCAAAGGTTGGGGATTTCGTACACCCACCCAGGGAGCATTTCGTTCATATTACTCGTTTGGTTGTCGCTGTCAGCGCCAGGAGAAAACACCCACTCTTGGTCTCTTAGTGCACAACAAAATTCGGTGCCTTTTTGTTCTGTTATATCCATGTTGGGCAATTCTAAGTTATGTGTTGCCACGGGCCAATACCCGCCACTGTCATTATCAGCCCAAATACAACCACCCGGGCTCTTAAACGTAGATGCAACGGCTTTTATAGCGCGTTTATGGAAATCACCTTCATCAGAGGGTAACGATAGGTAATGAATGAGCCTCAGCCATTCTGTGCGGTAATCGTATTTATGATGGAAAAAGTTTTTATCTATAACTACGCTGAGCCGCGTTCTGATTGTTCTAGATACAAAGATTACAACGATGGCGACGCACGCAGAGAATATGAGCACCACCTGTAAAATGATACCCCAGGTGCCTCCGTAGAGCTTGATGTAATAGCCGCCCGCTGCCATTAAGGACAAGAAAAAGCCAGCGGTTGTTAGGCTTGTTGTGTAAAAAACAATAGGGCGAGAGATCGATAGGCTGGTGCGTTGCACTGGGCTGTTAAGAAAAGTGATCAGCCCGATAGTCAATAGAAGCGCACTTGTTCCACTGATTGCCCCACGAGCATACCAAAGATCATAATCAACCTGTTTGAACACTAATCCATGGGCGAATAAGTAAAGATCATAAAGGAAAATGGAACCTACTGAAATGCACAGAAGTTTGACGTGCCTTTCTTGATCTGTGTTTCTGTACAGTTGTTCTACTGATACCAAGCCGAGAATTGCCAGTAGAAGCCCGTTCCAGATGTATATCGGATTGGTTGACAGGTCTAGTGACTGTGATTTTGGAAATAGCAATAGATTAAGTGTAAGTAAGGCGAGCCATAGCCCATGAATGAGCCAATAAAAGCGCTTTGGAATGGGAGTTGATGAGCCGATCTTTAATGAACTTAGTATCGCAGCAAACCAGGCGCCGTTTTTAAAAATCTCAAGCAACGGGATGTATTGTAGGTGCTTAGGGTTGGCATATGCATAGCTGACAAAGAAATTGAATAAAGCATTGACGAGTACAGCGAAAGATAAAAGGACGTGGGTTTGGCGTTTGCGTAGAGTATAAAGGGAAACTAAAAATAGAACGCTAAATAGTATCGCGCCACCGCTGTAGCTTAGGCTGCTAATATGCTGAGAAAACACGTTGTTTTGTATACTCCATTTTAATGAGGGTAATCCGCATGCCACTTGAGTGTAGCAGTGATTATGATGGCATTGCCTCAGGTTTTCTCAGTGTGGAGGTGATGCGGTTCATTGCTCGTTCAAATAATAGACCGGGCTCTAGAATGGTTAGATACTCTTTTTGAATAGACATGGCTACGTCTTTTTTATCTCTTTCAAGCGTTTTTATGCCAAACCGATTAACAAAGACGTAGGAATCAGTTTCGGTTAGTTTTGCACTTAGTTTACACCGAACGCTTTTTGTATTTGGTTCTTTTAATATGACCCAGGTGCCAATGGGTAAGCTTTCTGCTTTTTGTAGCGACTCAAACTGCAGTGCATTTTGTTTTGCTTGCTGCCTTTCGAGAGCTGTCATGTTCTGCCAGGATTTGTCAGGTTTGGTCTTGGATATTCCTAGAGCCTCTTTTTGTGATTCATTCAGCTGTTTTTGCAGTATTTCTTGCGACCGACCGCCACAAGATAGCTCAAGGTCTTTGAGGAGTGTTGGCAGCAACGCATTCCACTCCTCGTTTTGAGCATTGGCTTTTTTTATGCCGCTTTGAATTCTATTTGTCAGGTGCGGGACTAGCTTCATCGCCCTTTGTTGAGACTTGCTATCCGTGTGCGGCTGGATTACCCATATAATATCGTCGATAACTTGTACGGAATCCAACCATTCGGGCGACTGGATGCCGTGGCGTAAATGGTTGCTCAATAGGAATTTGTGCCAATGTTTAACAAGAAGTTCTGAGACGCTAGGGGGCAAAGGCGCATCCTTGATGCGCTCGCTGATTGTTTCACGAACAACACTTCGTGCTTTTTCGGTTTTTGCCTGCCCTAAAGCCGCCTCGCTTGTCCGCCTTTCTATGACTTTTGCTCTACGCTGCTCAGTTGCAAGCTGAGATTCAAGTAGTGTGAGCTGTTCTTTAAATATGCCCAAACTGCCGTCATATTTGTCGTGAATTTCTTGGACAATGAGCTGGATTAGAGAGAGTAGGGTGTCTTGTTTTTCTTTGTCTTGGCTGTCTAGTCCAACACTGGATTCAGCCAGTTTGTTAATGAGCAGCCGTGCGGGGTGATTAGTGTCTTCAAAAAACGTTTTATCTTTTAATGCAACTTTAAGAATGGGGATTTGAAGGCGCCCAATAAGCGCCTGTACTGTAACGGGCAGGTTTTGGTCATCTAAAACAAAATCGAAAAACATCGCAACTAAATTAATAACATTCTCATCGGGCTCTTCTAACGATTTCCCCTCTTTGTCAGGACTAGAAGGTCGTAGAATGGTTTGAACTATATCTCTTATATAGTTTCTACCAGAGTCCGAATCGTACGGCCTTTGCACTTGCGCATACGTTAGGCCTTGAATAAGTTGATCTTGTTCAATTGGCGGCCCATTAAACTGGAAACGAGAGAGTAGCCCTGGGCTTGGGTTCTCAGTCGATTGGAAGGAGGATAGAAGCTGAGAAAGTTCGCTAAAACCAGGCGTCGCTCTTGCTGCGGCAGCAGATATTTGAGATTCCATTAACTGGTTGTTTGCGTGACCAACTTGGTTTGAATGCGATGTTTCTTTTGGATTGCTTGGCTGTGCCGCTACGTTTTTTTTGTCTTGAGGTGTAGCTTGTTGAACGCGAGCGTTAGGCTTTATCTGAGGTAGAATACCCGCATTTATAAGAAATTCATTTGCGAGGTTGACTATTTTGTTGAGTTTGCGAGCAACAATACGATCAAATTGCTTAAAAAATATAATGCGATTTTGCAAGGTGAGGTCAATAAAGTCCGTTGATTTACTGAATGCCTCGCAAATCTGGGCAGGGTCTAGGGGGTTGTTTGATTCGTTGATGTCTATATTTGACATCAGAAAATCTAGACGTAAAACCAGATGATATAGGCTTTCTTGGCAATCATTACGTGCTTTACTAATAGTGCTTGAAAGCGCAACGCTTTTTTCCATCTCATCGTTGCCAACTAAACCAAGCCCCTCGAATGCTGACTGTGTTGAGGCTTCTTGGTGTGAAAAGACAGGAGTTTGAGTCGCGCTGGGCAATGTGGAAAACAATAGTTCAAAATGCTGCTTGAACTGAGCTATGCATTGTTTTTTGCTGAGTCTGATTTCTCTCATGGTATCAAAGAAATCGTTTTGTTCTTTATTTGTACCAGCCTTTCCGGCTAGCTCAAAAAACAGGTCATCGCAAGAAACAAAAAACTCTGTAAGTTGGTTGATAAGAATGCTTAGGCTGTTATCTCGAACCTGTTTGACAATAGGAGGGAGCGCTCGAGTCACTTGACTTGCTCCTATGGAGCCGGTTGTTGGTTGTGACTGTTTGCGAGGGTCAATACTCATAACGTTCTCGTAATCTCAAATAAAACGGATACAGATAAAGCTATTTTTTCATACTTACGATATTTAGCCAATAAAAAATAAGCCATATAGTATAGATTCTATACTATATGGCTTATTGAGACGTTATTTCGGCCGAAATAATGTCTCAATAAGCGCGGTGGCGGCATTTAACGGGGTGGTTTCTCCCATGCTAACTCGCTGAAACAGCTCACCTTTCAGGGTTTCACAGGTTGGATCCTTACTTAGCCTAAGGTCTAGCAACTCATGTATGAGTGACTGCGTCCATTCAATGTTTTGGGATTTACGTTTGTTATCTCGAAATATTTGAAGGTCGTTGTCTTCAAAATAACTAGCAATGAGTTGCCAAATACTATCAATGTTCTTTTTTTCTAAGGCTGAACAAGTAAGTACTGACGGTTGCCATTTCTCATGTGATTTCACTAGGTGCAGAGCATTTTCGTAATGGGCTTTTGCCTGTTTTGCAAGCATTTGGCTTTCCCCATCGGCCTTGTTGACGATGATTGAGTCCGCAAGTTCCAATATCCCTTTTTTTATGCCTTGAAGCTCGTCACCAGCATTTGGAAGCATAAGTATCAAGAAAAAATCAACCATGCCAGATACTTGGTACTCTGATTGGCCAACGCCAACGGTCTCAACAATAATAACGTCATATCCAGCCGCTTCACATAGCAACATGGCTTCACGGGTTTTTTGCGCCACGCCACCAAGGGATCCTGAGGTTGGGGAGGGGCGTATGAATGCGTCATTCTGCTGTGATAAAAGCTCCATCCTTGTTTTGTCGCCCAGGATGCTGCCCCCAGTGATCGGGGAGCTAGGGTCTACAGCGAGTACGGCTACCTTTTTTCCTAAGGATATTAGGTGAAGGCCGAAAGCTTCTATAAACGTAGATTTACCTACCCCAGGAACTCCTGTTATACCAATGCGTATACTGTTGCCTGTTTTGTGAAGGATGGCATCGAGTATGCCCTGGGCCTGCTCTCTGTGTACCTCGAGACTGCTTTCGGTTAAGGTGATCGCTTTTGCAAGAGCTCGCCGGTTTCCTTGCAAAAGCTTTTCAGTATCAATAGTACTCATAATTGGGCTATTTTTGAGCCTTATTGATTTCAACAAGAACATCTCTTGCAGCAGGTGGTATCTTAGTTCCTGGGCCGAAAATGCCTTTGACACCTGCCTCGTAAAGGAAGTCGTAATCTTGTCTAGGAATCACACCGCCAGCAACAACAATGATGTCTGTAGCATCTTGCTCTTTTAGTTCAGCAATCAAGTCAGGAATCAGCGTTTTGTGGCCAGCTGCTTGTGAAGATACGCCTATTACATGTACATCGTTTTCAATGGCTTGTTTGGCTACTTCTTTTGGTGTTGAGAAAAGTGGTGACAAATCAATATCAAAACCAACATCCGCGAAGGCTGTGGCAATCACTTTTGCTCCCCTGTCGTGGCCGTCTTGGCCCATTTTAGCGACAAGCATACGAGGGCGACGCCCATAGGTTTTTTCGAATTCAACGATATCAGATGAAATCTCGTTCCAGTCGCTATCGTTTACATATGAGCTGCCATATACCCCTGAAACCGTTTTGGAACTGGCGTTAAAACGCCCCCATACCTTTTCAAGTGCATAGCTTATCTCGCCAACACTTGCTCTTGCTCTTGCCGCTTTAACAGCCAAATCTAGACTGTTGCCTTCACCAGTGCGAGCGTAATTCTCTAGGTCTGCGAGAGCTTTTTCAACCGCTGCGCTGTCTCTAGATGCCTTCATTTTGTCAAGGCGAGCTATTTGAGATAACCGAACAGCTGAGTTGTCAATCTCTAGTACGTCAATGTCGTCTTCTTCTGCCAATTGATATTTATTAACACCAACAATAACGTCTTCACCACGGTCAATGCGGGCTTGTTTCTTGGCTGCAGATTCTTCGATTTTAAGTTTTGGTTCGCCGGTTTCAATTGCTTTCGCCATGCCACCAAGCTGCTCAATGTTTTCGATAATCCCCCAGGCTTTATCCGCAATGTCTTGAGTGAGTGATTCCATCATGTAGGAACCGCCCCATGGGTCTACTACATTCGTGATCCCGGTTTCTTCCTGAATAATGATTTGAGTGTTTCTGGCAATTCGAGCTGAAAACTCGGTTGGAAGTGCGATAGCTTCATCAAAGGCGTTGGTATGAAGTGATTGTGTTCCTCCAAATACCGCTGCCATTGCTTCTATGGTGGTACGTACGACGTTATTATAAGGATCTTGCTCTGTTAAGGACCAACCAGATGTTTGGCAATGTGTTCTTAGCATTTTTGAGCGATCGTCTTTTGGGTTGTATTTGCAGACTATTTTATCCCAAAGCAACCGAGCGGCTCGTAATTTGGCGATCTCCATGTAGAAATTCATTCCAATCCCAAAGAAAAAGGAAAGGCGGGGTGCAAAGGCATCAATTTTAAGCCCCGAGGATAGTGCTGATTCTATATACTCTTTCCCGTCCGCAAGGGTGTACGCTAATTCAAGTGCTGCATCTGCTCCTGCTTCTTGAATATGATAACCGGAAATAGATATAGAGTTATATTTAGGCATATGCTGAGAAGTATAAGAAATGATATCTGCAATTATTCCCATGGATTCTTTTGGAGGGTATATATACGTATTACGTACCATAAACTCTTTTAGAATGTCATTTTGAATGGTACCTGAAAGTTTCTCTTGCGGTACGCCTTGCTCCTCTGCTGCAACAATGTAACTTGCAAGAACGGGGAGGACTGCACCGTTCATTGTCATTGAAACGGATACTTTATCGAGAGGTATATCGGAAAAAAGCACCTTCATGTCTTCAACAGAGTCAATGGCAACACCTGCTTTACCGACATCGCCGGTGACACGCTCATGATCAGAGTCATAACCCCGGTGGGTTGCAAGGTCGAATGCTACCGATGCCCCCTGTTGACCGGCCGCTAGGTTCTTTTTGTAAAAAGCGTTAGATTCTTCTGCTGTTGAGAACCCTGCATACTGTCGTATCGTCCATGGTCGCCCTGCATACATTGTAGCCTTAGGGCCACGAACGTAAGGAGCAAATCCCGGCATGGTATCAGCATTTTCTAAATTTGCAGTATCTTCTGCAGTATAGAGGGGCTTAATATCGATACCTTCTGGCGTCGAGGTGACTAGGTCTGCAGGGTCTCGGCCTTTTCGTTCTTTTGTTGCCAAGTTATGCCATTCCGCCAAGCTAGGTTTGTTGGAAGAGTCAGTCATGTCGGTACCTCGATTCAATAAAGCTTTTAGTCCTGCGTATTGCAGGCTATTCATAAATGCGGCTAAGATTAACGAATTTGCCTGATTAACGCACGTGAATTTGCAGTCAAGTTGTAACATAGTCTACGTATCTGGTTGATTCGGACTACTATTACGTTGGAAAAGAAGACGAAAAAAGAGTGGTATTACTGCGCTTTCTATCGATGTCAAAAGCGACTAGAATGCAGCCTTTATATTATTCGCTATTAGGGTGTCATTATGATTATTGGTTTAGACCACGTAGCTATTGCAGTACCGGATCTAGAAAAGTCTATAAAGCGTTTTGCAGAGGACTTTGGGCTTGATTTTACCGGTTCTGAAGCAGTTGAGTCGGCAAAAACACAAACAGCATTTTTTCCGATTTCTGGTACGCAAATCGAATTAGTGCACCCTTTAAACGGAGAAGGACCCGTTCAAACGTATTTAGATAAAAAAGGTGGTGGCCTACACCATATTTGTTTTAAGAGTGACGATGTACAGGCTGATATGACTAGGCTGACAGAGAAGGGTTATATTTTCTTATCCGATGCCCCAAAGCCTGGTGCCCATAATACTAAAGTTGCGTTTATCCACCCTAAATGTACGGACGGCGTGTTGATTGAAATAGCAGAGCATCCTAAAGCAGATTAAGGCTACTAGCTTCATGTAGCTAACAATAAATTTAAAAGGAAGTATTAAAGAATGATTAAAAAGTGTTTGTTCCCCGTTGCAGGGTATGGAACTCGATTTTTACCTGCCACAAAGTCTCAACCCAAAGAGATGTTGCCAATAGTTAACAAGCCTCTTGTACAGTACGGTGTCGAGGAAGCGCTAAAAGCTGGGCTTTCTGATATTGGTTTTGTGACAGGGCGTGGGAAACGTGCGATTGCAGATCATTTTGATATCAATTACGAGCTTGAGCATCAAATTGAGGGCACGGGTAAGGAAGTATATTTAGAATCAATCCGTGAAGTAATTGATAAGTGTACTTTTACGTATACACGACAATCAGAGATGAAAGGCTTGGGGCACGCCATCCTCACAGGTAAAACTATGATTGGCGATGAACCTTTTGGGGTGATTTTGGCCGACGACCTTTGTTTTGACGACGATGAAGGCGTGATGGGTCAAATGGTAAACCTTTATAAGCAGTTCCGTTGCAGCATTGTTGCTATTGAAGAAGTGCCTATGGAAGAAACATACAAATACGGTATTGTTGAAGGCATTAACATAAAAGATGGTTTGTTTCGCGTCACCAATATGGTTGAAAAACCTAAGCCAGAAGACGCACCTTCAAACTTGGCGGTGATTGGGCGTTATATATTAACCCCAGATATTTTTGATATTCTCGAAAAAACGCCACCTGGTGCCAATGGAGAGATACAGATTACAGACGCGTTGATGGAGCAGGCGAAAAATGGATGCGTGATGGCATTTAAATTTAGAGGCAAGCGCTTTGATTGCGGTAGTGTTGATGGTTATATCGATGCAACTAATTATAGTTATGAGAATTATTATAAGAAATAGTTTTATTCTAAATAAAAAGGCGCTCAGCATATAGGTGTTGAGCGCCATGTCTATTTATAAAAGTTATCTGTTTCGTTTAATTTTGTTTGTTTGTTTCTTTCTTATAGCGAGCAATAAGTCCAAGTGTTGATGCATCCGTATTCAAGTCGGTATCATTACTTAATAAGGCGGACTTAATTGAGCCGCTGAGTTGTTTCCCGAGCTCGACACCCCATTGATCAAATGCATTAATGTTCCAAAGAACGCTTAATACGAACACTTTGTGCTCGTATAACGCAACGAGCTGCCCTAGTACAAAGGGGGTAAGTTTATCGTATACAAACATGTTACTTGGTCGGTTGCCTGGTATCTCTTTGTGAGAGGAAAGCTGCTCTGCTTCATCTTCGCTTAATCCTTTATTAAGCAAGTCCTGTTTTATTGAGCTTTTATCCTGCCCTGTCATAAGTGCTTTGCTTTGAGCCAGACAGTTTGCAAAAAGAAATGCCTGCTGATCGCCAATAGGGTTTAAACTGTTAGCTCCGACGATAAAGTCTAGAGGCACCATGCGAGAGCCCTGGTGAAATAGTTGGTGGTAGGAATGCTGTGTGTCGCTTCCAGTTCCTCCCCATAGCGGTATGGCTGTCTTCCAAAGGCAGGGTTCCCCGTTTTTTTGGACGCTTTTACCGTTACTTTCCATATCCATTTGTTGTAGGTAGGATACAAATCGGTGAAGGTATTGCTCGTAACACACAACAGCATTTGAATCCGCATCCATATAGTTACTGTTCCATAAACTGATTACAGCCATAAGAACAGGGATGTTGTTTTCAAATGGTGATTCTCTGAAATGTTTGTCAATACAATGACCGCCGCGTAAAAAATCCGAAAATCCTTGTTTGCCAATCGCGATTTCGAGTGACAAGCCAATGGCAGACCAGAGTGAATAACGTCCTCCAACCCAGTCCCACATAGGCAAGATATTCTCTTCGGGAATGCCAAATTCAGTTACAGCGCCAACGTTTGAAGAGATGCCAATAAAGTGTTTTCCAATATCTGCATCTGAACCCAATGTGCTAATCAACCAATCCTTTGCGGCTTTAGCGTTGCTAAGCGTTTCTAGTGTTGAAAAGGATTTGGATGATACGATCAATAGTGTTGTTTCAGGTGTGCACTTTGCTAACGCCTCTACAATGTGAGTTGGATCTATATTGGAGACAAAATGAAACTCAAAATCTTTATTGGTGTAGTGAGACAATGCATCTACAGCCATAGCTGGCCCGAGGTCAGAGCCACCTATGCCGATATTTATAATTTGTGTTAATGGTTTTCCTGTTGCTCCGAGCCAAGTTTTGTTTCGAATGGCGTCGCTGAAAGTGTTCATGTTTTCCTGTGCGCTCGAAATAGTGGCGCTCAGGTGAGGTGGTCTATCGCATGGAGGTGATCGAAGTGCTGTATGTAAGACTGCACGACCTTCAGTGTTGTTGATTTTCTTGCCTTTAAACATATCATTGATCAACGATGTTAAGCCCGCATCTGATGCTCCTGCTATGAGGGTAGATAGGGTGTCGTCGTCAATATGGTTTTTTGAAAAATCAAAAAGCAAACCATCCAAGTCAATGCTGAAATTATCGAAGCGATCCTTATCAGCGGCAAATCGAGCACTTAGCGACGTTGCTTTTGCACGCCTTTCGAGTTCATTAAGCTTTTTTTGGATATGTGTATTGTTAAAAAATGAAGTGAACTCTGCTTTCATAACGTAGGTTCTATATAAGTGGGGTCAATTAGATATATGCCCGTATAAATGTAACCATCACTAATGGCAAATGCACCAGCTAGAAAGGGTATTGATACTTTGGGGTTTGGTTCGGGGTTGATTATTGTTGCTTTAAAGCACTGGTTTTCAAGATCAAGCTCTATTTCTGCATCCAAAAAATCCAGCATATGCCCATTAATGGGTGAATAGGTTTTGTGGATGCTTTCTTTGGCGCTAAAGATAATGGTAGTAAGCGGTAAGTTGGACGCTTTGTGTATAGCAATAAATGAAAGCTCTTTTTTTGTGCAAATCATTTTGTGCACATTGCTCTCGAGCTCTTTTGCCTTTTCTACATCATGACCTAATGAAAGATATTTACTTGTGCTGGCAGCAATGGCAGAACAGTGCGTGCCAGAGTGCGAGATGCTGCCAACAACACCTGTGGGCCAGCAGGCCTGTCGGGACGAGGCAACCGTAATCGGCTTGTGATCATTAACGTTGTTGTTCAGTAATGTGTTGATAGCAGCGTGAGCACAGTGTCGTCCGGCCCGGAATTCGCGCTTACGTTTTTCAACAGCCTTTACAACGTGAATCTCTTCATCAAGAAGTACGGGGGTTTCTCCCATCCACTGTTTTGCGACAACGATAGATACGTCATCTGGAAATAGCGTGTCTGGGAACTTATTCTCTAAGAATCTGCTTTCCGAAAAACTAGACTCTGGATGTCCCGCCCCTGAAGGTTCCTTTTTTGTCACAACGACTAATCTTTCTTGTGTGTTTCGTTAAGTAAATGCTTTTCCCAAGCTAACGCAGACGACACGATGGCTTCTAAGCTGTCATGCTCTGGCTCCCAACCAAGGCGCTCTTTTATTTTGTTCGCAATTGCGGTAAGGGCAGGGGGGTCTCCCGCGCGACGGTCAACTTCCTCGACGGTGAATGGTGACTCATTTAGTTTCATTACCATATCTAGTACTTCGCGAACACTATATCCATGTCCATATCCAGCATTGACGGTGGTCGATTCTTCACCTGCTGTAAGATAGTCGAGCGCTTTAACGTGAGCACTTGCAAGATCTTCTACATGAATATAATCACGAATTCCGGTGCCGTCAGGTGTGTCAAAGTCAGTACCAAATATATACACCTTGTCGCGCTTACCCACAGCGGCTTCAACAGCCACTTTTGTTAGTAATGTTGCTTTTTCAGTACGCTGGCCAAGCCGCCCTTTGGGGTCGCAACCCGCCACGTTAAAGTAACGAAGAATGACGTGTGTTAAGTCCGATGCCTTGCTTAGATCCTTAATCATGTGCTCGCTCATTAGCTTTGACATGCCGTAAGGATTGATGGGTTGGGTTGGTGCTGATTCGGATACGCTAGAATCCTTGGGCTCACCGTAAACAGCAGCAGTAGAAGAAAATATAAAATGTTTAACGCCGCCATTTTGGCAGCATTCAAGTAACGATCGAGTGTTAGCGGTGTTGTTTTTGTAATACTTTAGGGGGTTTTCAACAGACTCGGGGACAATGGTGTGGGCGGCAAAATGAATGACGGTTTCAATATTGTGTTTTTCTATTAGCTGACTGACAAGGGCTTCATCGCCGGTATCACCTACAACAAGCTCGCCATAAAGCACCGATTCTTTAAAGCCGGTTGACAAGTCATCTAAAACGATAATGTTTTCGTTCCGTTCGCCTAGTTGGCGCACAACGTGACTGCCTATGTATCCGGCACCGCCTGTGACGAGTATTGTTCCTGTCATTGTCTTTGTTTCCGTCGATATATCGATTTATTGAGTATTGAGTGGCTTGGTTGTTCTCACCTGCCGAAATTATAGCGATTTCTTGTAGAGAATCACGGGATAATACTCACGTTTAGGTGTTTTTCGATCATATTTGCAATTAACAAAAATAAAAACTCGTTGAAATCAAAAATTATGAGCAATATTAGCCATTTAATGGAGAATCTTGGTGTTATGTTGGTCATATTTGTTATTACAGGTTAGTCTTAGTTATAAATTACGGTAAGAGTTAGAGCCCCGGATGAAACAAGAGCAACTAGAGCAGCAAGAAGAACAACAAACGGCTGAAGACGCATTAACCATTAGCAGGCGACTACCTTTCACCTTTGCAAAACGCAATGGTGTTGTCGTTGAAGGCATCAGCGATATAGATGCAAAAGTCAGCTATAAACATGGGGTGTCAGTGGGAGTTGTAGCAGAAGTTCGCCGATTCCTTGGTGTACCAATACGCTTTACCGAAGTAAATGATACAGAATTTGATAGACGTTTAACCCTTGCCTATGAGAGTGACTCAAGTGAAGCCATGCAGATGGTTGAGGGGCTAGGTGATGAGCTTGATCTAGCTAGCTTGGCTGAATCTGTACCAGAAACCGAAGATTTAATGGAGCAGGAAGATGATGCGCCTATAATCCGCTTAATCAATGCATTGTTAACCGAAGCTGTTAAATTAAATGCATCTGATATCCATATCGAAACGTTCGAGAAGCGCTTGGTCGTCAGGTTTCGCGTTGATGGCGTGCTTCGTGAGATTGTTCAACCTAAGCGAGCGCTAGCACCATTGCTTGTTTCTAGAATAAAGGTTATGGCAAGACTTGATATTGCAGAAAAACGATTGCCTCAAGATGGCCGTATCTCTCTAAGGGTCGCTGGTCGAGAAATTGATGTACGTGTGTCTACTATGCCAAGTAGTGCCGGTGAGCGTGTTGTACTTCGTTTGCTTGACAAGCAAGCGGGGCGATTGAATCTCACTCATTTGGGGATGGCTGATAACGATTTGTCTCGCATGACAGGGATCATCGAAAAACCTCATGGGATTATCCTGGTTACGGGGCCTACGGGTTCTGGTAAAACAACCACCCTATATGCAGCGTTGTCACAGCTAAATGATAAATCACGTAATATTCTTACCGTTGAAGACCCCATTGAATATCAGTTAGAAGGAATTGGTCAAACTCAGGTAAACACCAAAGTTGATATGACATTTTCAAAAGGGTTGAGGGCAATTCTTCGGCAAGATCCTGATGTGGTAATGATTGGTGAAATCCGAGATATTGAAACCGCAGAGATTGCTGTCCAATCGAGCTTAACAGGGCATTTGGTATTATCAACACTACATACCAACAGTGCGGTTGGTTCTGTTACCCGTCTTCATGATATGGGTATCGAGCCATTTCTTTTGTCCTCAAGCCTACTAGGGTTGTTAGCACAACGACTTGTTCGAGTATTGTGCGATAACTGTAAGACCAGCTACACACCTGGAGAAAGTGAGTGTGAGGTGTTAGGGATTGAAGTATCAAGCGCCCCGACACTTTATCATGCTAATGGTTGTGAGGAATGTAATCACCTCGGTTATAGCGGCCGAACAGGTATTTACGAATTAATCGTTTTTGATGAAGAGCTGAGAACAATGGTACATAACGGCGCCAGTGAACAGGAGCTTGCAAAGCATGCAAG
>CAJXXT010000003.1 GCA_913063495.1 uncultured Gammaproteobacteria bacterium
GGTTGCCTTCTATGTGATCGATGTGTTCGTGGGTATTAATAATTTTGGTTATGTTTAGCTTTAAACGCTTGGCCTCGCTCAGGCATTTGTGAACATCTAAAGGGTCCAAAATGATGGCTTCCTGGGTTTCTTCGCAGGCAAGGAGGTGGCAATAATTGCGCAGGGCATTGTCCATATAGATTCTGGTGATTTGCATCTTTCGGCTCCAATCTCGGTAGGTGAAGCCATTATCTGCCGTGACTTATGATCAAATAAGCGCTATAAAAGACAAAAAGAGTCTGATCGGGACATATGTGACATGAAAAAGGTGATTATTCTGGCGGCACACAACAGTGTGCTGTCTACCATTGCATCTCCAATGGATATGTTTTTGCAGGCCGGTGTGTTGTGGAATGTGACCATGGGGGAGAAACCTTCCCCTGTGTTTGACGTAAAAATTGTCACATCAAATGGCGAGCCGGTGATGGCCATTAATAAAGTGCCTGTGGTGCCCGCTTGCTCTATGCACGATATAGAAGCAGCAGACCTGATTATTATTCCTTCCCAGGGTTTTCTTTTTGACCCTAACGCTGATGATCACAACGAGCGAATTAATTGGCTTAAAAGTTGGTATGAAAAAGGGGCCGACCTGGCCAGTGTGTGTGGTGGCGCTTTTACCCTGGCCTCTACCGGGTTATTAAATGGTAAAACAGCCACCACTCATTGGGGCATGGCAAAAGAATTTAATAAGATGTTTCCAGAGGTGGATTTAAGAACCGACCAATTGGTCACAGATGAAGGGCGTTTATTTTGTGGTGGCGGAATATCTGCCGATTTGAATTTGTCTTTGTACCTTATTGAAAAATACTGCGGTCGCGACATGGCGTTGCAAAGTTCTCGCTGTACTATGGTGGATATGGATTGCACGTCCCAATCACCTTTTGCCATGTTTACCCCGGAAAAAAACCATGCCGACAGCATGGTTCTGGAAGCCCAACTACGAATGGAGAATAAGCTCTTAGATCAAATTTCCATTGAAGACATGGCAAATGAAGCGGGCGTAAGTATCCGTCAATTCAATCGACGCTTCAAAGCGGCAACGGGTGTAACAGTTAACAATTATCTGCAGTTAGTAAGAGTTGATGCGGCAAAGGCTAGCCTGGTCAACACAGATCAACCTGTTGAAGAGATATCTTTGAATATAGGATACGAGAACATAAGCTTTTTTCGAAGGTTATTTAAAAAGCAAACCGGCCTTACGCCATCACAATATAGAAAGAGGTTTTGTTAACTAAAAAGAGAAGGATTCCAATTTTAAAAGCCTCCCTAATTCAAAACAACTACGCCAAGCCGTTCCCTGCACTTTCATTGATAGACTCAACTTCCATCTCACTCACCTAGGCTTTCCACTGAGCCTCTTCCATTCTCCATCAGCACAAACACATCCTGCGGGCTATGCCCGTAGTATCGTTTAAATTCTCGGCTAAACTGAGTGGGACTTTCATATCCGACCTTCGCCGCGGCCTGCTTCACTTTTATTCCTCTATCCATTAACAGCTCCCGCGCCCGGCTAAGACGTAGTTTTTTAACGTACTGAATGGGCGACGAAGCAGTGACTTGTCGAAAGTTTCGGTGAAACGTCGAGGGGCTCATACTCGCCATTCCAGCAAGCTGATCAATATCGAGACTTTCCGCATAATTTTCATGTAAATATTTTAGTGCCCGCTCCAACCTAGCTAGGTGTGTATTGTGAGACACCAATGAAAATAAAGGCGCTGCCTGGGAACCTTTTAATACATGGAAAAGGATTTCGCGTAATAGTCCTTTTCCTAAAATAGCCGCCTGTAAGGGTGTGCGTAAGCACTGAGCCAAACGCTCCACCACGCATGACAGCTCTTCGTTGCATTGGCTAACGAAAAGACCTTTGCTCTCTGTTTGCTTGCCACGACAGTTTCCTTGGCAATGCTCATCAAAAAGGCGTACTAGCTCGTTAAGCTGGTTCATCTCTATATCAATCATTAACGACAACAACGGCTTGCCCGGCTCCACCACAGTTTCACATTCCGCTGGCAGTGGTAACGCTAACACTAAATAGTTATCTGGATTGTAATCGTAGGCTTGCTGATCCAGATATACACGCTTACTCCCTTGGGCAACAATAATAATGCCCTGGCTGTAACACATGGGGATTCTGGATGATGTCTCGCTAGCCTTAAAAATACCAACGCCATCTAGAGCAGTTCTGTTATAGCCCTCTCGCTGTGCTAGCTCACTTAGGTTTTCGATCAGTGAATTCATCGGTGTTTCCGCCTTATTTCAATGACTATAGTGTACCTAAGACTGGACGACCAGTCTCTCACTTATACCTCAAGTGATAGTTTTAGGCATGATATTGACTGTTTAGCCCATTCTATTACCCCACCAAATCGTTAATCTGTACACGACATCTACAATACACCCTAAAGGTAACCTCATGCAGAATTTTGATTATTACAACCCAACGCACATCGTGTTTGGTCAGGATCGCCTGGCCGAGCTAAACAACCTAGTACCACAAAACGCCAAGGTACTGGTGCTGTTCGGCGGCGGTAGCGTTAAACGCTTTGGCACCTTGGATAAGGTACTCAGTAACCTGGGTGATCGCAGTGTGCTTGAGTTTGGCGGCATTGAACCAAACCCTCAATTTGATACGTTGATGAAAGCGGTTGAGATTGTTCGTGCCGAAAAGATCGACTTTCTGCTCGCGGTTGGCGGAGGCTCCGTTATGGACGGTACTAAGTTCATTGCCGCCGCTGCACCCTATGAAGGCAATGAAGCCGACTTACTTACCCATGGGTTCGGAGCGCTGCCCATCAGCACATCAATTCCGCTGGGCACAGTAGCAACGCTACCAGCAACCGGTTCTGAGATGAACAAGGGCGCTGTGGTTTCCTACAACGGTGGCAAGTACCCAGTGATGAGCGAATTGAATTACCCAAAATTCTCAATCCTTGATCCAAGCGTGACCTTTACCCTGCCCAAAACGCAGGTGGCGAACGGCGTGGTCGATGCATTTGTTCATATCCTTGAGCAATACGTAACGTACCCAGCGAATACGCCAGTTCAAGATCGCACGGCAGAAGGTTTGCTAAAAACGCTGATTGAAGTTGGGCCTGTGACGCTTGCAGAACCAGAGAATTATGAAGCACGCTCGTCGCTTGTTTGGTGTGCAACCTGGGCATTAAACGGATTTATTGGCTCCGGCGTACCGCAAGATTGGACCACCCACATGATTGGCCACGAATTAACGGCATTGTTTGGTATTGACCATGCTCAAAGCTTGGCAATTATCCAACCATCAGTATGGAAGCTACGCAAAGACAAAAAGCACGCAAAACTACTGCAATACGCCGAGCAAGTTTGGGACATTCGTGAAGGCAATGACGATGAGCGTATTGACTCTGCTATTGCTAAAACACAGGAATTCTTCGAGTCGCTAGGTGTAAAAACACGCCTATCAGAATATGACGTAACGCGTGATCAAATTGACGACATTGTGAATGCGTTAGAAAAACACGGGATGACAGGTTTGTCCGAAACCGGTGACCTGACCCTTAATATCAGCCGCAAAATAATAGAAGACGCTTACGCCTAAATCAGGCCCACAGGTTAAGTTTCTCACATACATCGCGATCATTCCCATGGCTTGCCAGGGTTGATCGCGAGTGCAGGAATGTCAGCCCGCATGTCTAACTAAACACGGAAACTACTAGACCATGGATTCCCCGCAACGTTTATACGTTTGGTCAACACAATGAATACAATCAAGACTGACTGAGAATTTCAACAGTAATCAGAACTCGCAATTAACATTAACGGTTTATTAGTCAAAAGAAGATCCGTTGGCTTAACCCCCAACGTTTTTCGACAAGTATTGGAGAAATGAGCGGAATCCGAGAAGCCAGCATCTAATGCAGCATCAGTTAAATTTAGACCCTGAAATGTCAAACGCGCAACGTGTTTCAACCTCAGCCATTGCCGATACCTTCTAATAGGGACACCTACCTGACGCTTAAACAACGTGGACAATTGGCGCTCAGAAATATTAACTCGACTCGCTAGCTGAGCTGCACCTGCGTTAGCTCCAAGATCAGCCTTGATTAAGTTCAACACTTCAACAACCCGTGAATCTTTGCTCGATACTTCTCCGCTAGCAAGTTCCCCCAGTAGGCAACAGACAACCGACCGAATAAACTCATCGGCATTACTTGGTTCCTTAGAAAACACAGTAATTAGCCTCACTAGCGCATCAAGAGATTCCATGTAGTCGACCAAACCATTATTACCCAGACGCTTCTGCTCAACGAACAAAGGGTATAGCGAACCCTCCGGTTCAAAAAATACGCATCCAATTGGGTGATCATAATTACGCATTTTGTTTCGCTCATCAGGATGAAGAAAATATTGAGCATGATCAGTCCAACTTATCTCATCTCCCCCTACCCCGATCGGCGCACCATCCAGAGAAAATACCAGCACAGCAGTGTAATGAGAGTGCAAACCAACATCCGGCATATACCCTGCAAATACCGTAATTTGATTACTCACCACGAGTAAATTTGAATCCATAGTCAATACTTATCCTTTCGTTCTCACAGCGGCCCGGACTTCCGGTTTTTACAAGCATTAGCTCGAAGCTCCGGCATACTTGTTAGCAACCGTTTCTACACAACTAACTCAAAGGTAACATGTTATGACCGCCCCAGCGAAAATTGAGCATACCAATACGCCGCTACGAGACGCTCCCCTTCAGTCAATTAATATCGACGGCCTGCAAATTGCCTATCGACTAGTCAATCGTACATCACTTAAATCTGCACCAACTCTATTGTTTCTCCATGGCTGGCCACTAAATAGCCTTACCTATGAAAAAGTCATCAATCGAGTCAGTCATAAGTTCACCTGTATTGCGGTAGACCTTCCTGGTTTAGGCGAGACCACCTGGCACGAGACTCTCGATCTAACCCCAGAGGGGCAATCCACACTTCTACTGAAAATGATGAAGGCATTGAATATCTCATCCTACGCGGTATATGGAAACAACAGCGGAGGTATGATTGCCCGCCATCTAGCGGCGAAAGCCCCACACAATGTTACCCACCTTATGTTGTCGAATACCGAGATCCCCTTTCAGCGACCACCCTGGCTGCCATTGCACAGGCAAAGTTTAAAGATCCCAGGTGTCGGCTCTTTTATGAGAAAAATACTCGGCATCGATAGCTTGGTTGCAACTCCCATGCTCCTAGGGGGCGTTTTTTACGACAAATCCCATCTCACCGGAAGCTTCAAACAAGATTTTATCCAGCCTCTACTAGACTCCTCTAAAAGATTTAATGATGCGGTTCATTCCTTTAACAACATCACTGATTGGGAACTGCTTGATGCTATGGATAAATTGCATCCAAACCTCCAGCCTCCAACACTTTTTCTTTGGGGGGCGAATGATAAAACATTCCCATTAGATGCCGCTAAAAAGATGATGACTCGCTTCGGCTCAGACGTACAACTAAAGACCGTCCCACACAGCAAGCTATTTGTTCACCAAGAAAGACCTGACGAGGTCAGCAAACACATTCTTGCATTTATGCAAAGTGAACGCTGACAACCCACCACACAAAGGCAATTTACCTAGAGAGCGGCCGTTGATAGCCTCTGATTTACAACTCACAAGTAGAAAGGTGGGTTGATGGCTGGATCATCGCTATCAAAGTCCTCCCCCCAACAAACAACCCCTTCATCAGCGATGGTACATGCATGTAGCAGCCCGACTGAGACTTTTTTGGGGTTAGTAATATTAACAGGCACATCCGCTTTCAATGGGCCAAAGGAACCATCCCCCCAACAGCCGATAACCCCGTCCGTAATGCTACAGGCATGTAGGTAACCGGGAACCGTTGTATCTGCACCTGCTAAGGCCTCAGGTAACTCATAAGTATATCCGCCGCCCCAACAAAGCCACCTATCTTGAAACCCACAAGTATATAATGAGAGAGGTGAAGATGTTAACAAGGTAGGGCTGCTAAAAGATTCTGGAGGATTAACAGAGGCATCACCGGTCCAGCTAAACCCGCCACACTGGGTGCCATTATCATCGTTCAAACAAATGTGAGAGAACCCAGCCACTAGATTTCGGGGGTTCTCTAACGATTCTGGCAACTCCTCTAAATATGGCACCTCACCCCAACAAACAAGGCCAGTATCATCCAACGCACAAGAATAACTTGCTCCAGATGCAATTTCATAAGGATTGCTTAATTCAGGGACTTCTGTTTGTTGGTGCTCATTGTTTAAAAAGCATTGAACCTCACCTTCATCCAGCACACAGTAGTGATAACCACCTACCGCTAACTGTGGATCCGTGAAAGTTCTTTTGGTGAGTAGTGATACGAATTTGAAATCGCCGGAAACAAGACCTTCCGTTAGGTTGTCGCCCCAACAGGAGATCGTATTATTGTGCTCGGCACAACTAAAGCGGTTACCGGAGCCTATGTCCTGCGCTTGTTCCTTACAGCCAGTTAATATAAACGCCATTAATAAAAGGCCAAGTTTTGTGATTGTTATTTTCATCCCTTACTCCGTTATTTGTTATGTTTATCGGGGCTTATCTATAGAGACGGTTTTAAAGGACAAAACAGGACATTTATTTTTTAACTTTCGGTAATCTTTACGCTTTATGTATTACGCAGCCCACGAACCGCTTGTCGCCCCTTAGATTCATCCTGTAACAAGGCGACCACCGCCTTATGAAAATTCGGGTCTTCATTAATCAATGTTTGTGCGCGCAAGAACGCCAAGACATTGCTCTTCCATATTTCCTTGGCAAAAAATGGTGCCATAAAAGGGAAAGGTACATCCAAAGAAACCGTTTCTACCATACGTGAACGGCCATTATCCAAAGAAGTAAAGTCCATCACACCAGATTGATTTTTTACCGGTGCAGTGCCTATTACCGTCCAGGCAAGGCGGCTGTTGGTTTTCTTTTCAACAATGCGCTCGCTATAGCGAACAAAAGGCAAAGGTTCTAGAGCACGCTCTGAATTCACCCCATATCGATCTTCATTATTCCAGCTGGACTTAAGGTGAACAATACGAATAGGCCAATAGAGCTTGGCGGCAATATCTAGATTGGTGAATATCTCAAATAAGGTTTCAACCGGCACCTCAAAATCAATGGAAATTCGTACCGATATTCGCTTTCCTGAAGACTGATAACCGCAATCGTCGGTAATAAATTCCTCCAATCGAGCCTTGTTAGCCTGATCGATTGCTTTCACGTATTTTCGCCATTCCTGAGAAGATTTCATTGATTATTTCCATCGTCATAATAAACAGTAATCCGCTCTATATACTGGCATGTTTCATTGCAATTCTCACCATTTGAAAAGGGTTCATTGAGGCAACAAAATGGCGATTATCCGCAACAGACCTTCGCCTTACTACGCCTCAGCCAACGTTTTATTTTCAAATACCTTTCGCAGATAAAGCTCCACTAACACAAATGCAAAAGGTATGACAGACGCTAAAAATATAGGAACCCATACCTTCAAAGACCAGCGTTGTTTATCAGAGACTGAAACAGATAAGAACAGGTAAATCATGAATAAAACGCCATGACCCATACCAATTTGAGAAACATAATCTCGACTAATCAAGCCTAACGTAACACTCAAAATCGCAAGATACGACAACCCTTCCAACACACTTATTGCTCGAAACAATTGAAACATATAGTTAGGTACTCACAGCAGGGTAAAGGATCATTTGGGTGCAACGGAATAAAGCAATGGTTTTACCCGATTGCTTATGACTAACGACCGCATCCCAGACTTGCGTGGTTCTACCCATGTGGGCTGGCGTAGCAACACACTCAATAGTGCCATCGCGAGCCGTCCCCAAATGGTTTGATTTTAGTTCAATGGTTGTAAAGCCTGACGCACCTTCTGGAAGATTCGCGATACACCCATTACCACATGACGTATCCGCCAAAGTAACAACACTGCCGGCATGTAAAAAGCCATTCGGAGCCATGTGTGACTCCTTTACCTCGATTTCTGCTCGGACTTCAGTATTACTCACGCCCGTCACAACGATACCTAAAAGGCCAGGTAATTTATTCGTACATAACTCATTAAAATAGTCCGGGTCTCGCACGTATTTCTCCTAATTTATTCCGGTTTAGAACATCTCGACCAGATATCTTCATTCATTTGTGTTGTATTTTGGCGTTTTTTCTTAGCCTTCTTTTTACCACTGCCTTCAGGCGCCGCCATCGGTTTATCTGCAGCTAAAGCTGCATCGGTGATGACCTCATCAACTTCAAAACCCACAAATTGCTCACGCTCAAGCCAGATCTTGTTCTTCTTTTCGATTACTTTGAAATGATGATAATCCTCATGATCGATAAGCGATAAAGCCAAGCCCACCTCACCTGCACGGCCACTTCGACCAATTCGGTGCATGTAATCTAACGGACTTCTTGGCAAGTCAAAATTGATCACCACAGGCAGTTTTTCGATGTCTAGACCACGAGCAGCAATATCCGTTGCAATTAAAACCTCAACCTCGCCTGCTTTAAACGCGTTAAGCACACGACTACGAGCACCCTGGCCTTTATCGCCATGGAACACTTCAGCGGTAATACCACGCTTTGAGAGTTTATTAGCTAAGTGCTCACAGCTGTTTTTGGCGTTGACGAAAATAAGCGCTTGCCGCCATTGATGCTGTTTAATTAAATGCGCTAATACGGCAGTTTTTTCGCCTTTGTTAACGGTAAAAACACGCTGCACCAGGGTGCTGGCATCAACACTTTGCACTTGTATTTCAACAGGATCGTTAAGTAACCCTTGAGTTAAAGCCCGTACTTGCTCAGGAAAAGTCGCTGAAAATAATAAGATTTGTTTTTTCTTTGGCGTTAATGCCAACAGCGCAGATAGCTCGTCAGTAAAACCCAAACTTAACATTCGATCCGCTTCATCAAGCACTAAGGTATTAACCCTATCGAGCTTAATGGCATTACTTGAAATTAAATCGAGTAATCGTCCAGGGGTTGCCACCAAAATATCGGTGCCCCCGCGTAATGCTTGCATTTGAGTATTCGCTGATACACCACCAAAAACAGCAACCGTTTTAATCTTACCGTTAAAGTGCACTGCATAAGATCTGATGTTGTCAGCAACTTGTTTGGCTAATTCACGGGTAGGCACCAAAACCAGTCCAGCAACGTAGTTACCCTTATTACTAGTACTATTGCTACTCGATGATTTTTCAGCGTGCAGTTTCTGCAATAAGGGCAATGCAAAGGTAGCTGTTTTACCTGAACCGGTATTTGCCCCTGCAATGAGGTCACGCCCCGCTAATACACTTGGGATAGCTTGCGCTTGAATAGGCGTTGGTTGCTGATATTCCAGCTCAGTTAATCGAGCTAATAAAGGGGGTATAAGGCCAAGCTCTGTAAAGCTGACTGACGGAACATCTTGGGTTGTGGGGATACTCATTGATATAAGGGACTCAAAGCTAAAATAATAGCCCGCTATTTTAGCTTATTTATGCCCCACTAAGTCAATTGAATCGATCAAACCCTTATCAAGCCCTTAACTACTACCAACTCCTCCGCAATCACCCTCAACATAAACGTCTCCCGCTCAATCGAAAGCCCCTTCTTATCACTATTAGCAATCTCTGCTTCATTGTGAGCAATAGCCTCATAAATATTCATCCACTTCGGCGTCATGCCATTACTCACCTCATGTGACTCAAAAGCAGTCTCGCCCAGTTCCTCATCAATTTCACAAACATAGCAATGCGAGATCATATGAATAATATCAGCATCGGGTTTATACCAGGGACGGTACTCATCATAACGTGCGAAGGCTTTTACATTGCGTACGCCTTCCGCCCCCGTTTCCTCCTTTAGTTCACGTATCAAACCCGCAATTTCATCCTCACCTTCGTCTATACCGCCACCGGGAAGGCTATAGTCGTGATAGCGTTGGGTATATAACAGTAAGATATTATCTCCCCTCACCACAATAGCCCGTGCAGCGTGGCGTTCAATGAGCTTAAGTTCACTGGCAGGAGAGATATCGACAGGAGAGATATCTGGATGAAAAACAGTTTTTAAAAGTCGCATGAATATATACCTAGGGATTACCATCCAGGCTAGGCGGCTGTTGGTTTTCTTTTCAACAATGCGTTCACTCTAGCCAATGAATTAATCTCACCTATTTTAATAATTTTAGAGAACCTGTAATTTTATCGATTTCTTCAGGAGTTGCTGGCCCAATGCCCAAACAAGTTACGGTACCAGCTTCTACAACCGTTTTTCCTGCATCTTGCACTAAGTATGCGGGTATTTTTAATTCTTGGCACTTCTCATATAACACTTGCAGTTGAGATAGGTTTTCACCAGCCAAAACAATTTTAGGCATTCCAACGTTAAACCAATTTTGCTGTTGCTCTGCTTCCGACGCCACAAGACTAGCAACGGATGCATGCGCAACTTGAGCCGCAAGCTTTCCACGCGGCAGATTAAGCTCTTCATTAACAACAATCACTTGTTTCACGTAATAGCCTTATATATCTAGATGGAATGTAATAATTCCAATTCTTTACCCAGTCAGTAAGCATAACGTTTTTTACAGTTTACAGAAGGTATTTCTGTAGGTGCGACGTCTGTTTATTTCCCAGCAAGTATGCTATCTACTCAACTTACCACCAAGAAACCCCGTTATTGCGGCTGTTATACGGTCGCTTTGCTCTGTCCACATCCAATGATCCTCACCTTCGAGCTGCATAAGCTGGGAATTCTGAATCCTATGATGCATGTTCAAAGCGGCCGAGAAATGCACCACCCTGTCACCCATTTTTTGGATAATTAACGTCGGTGTAGATACTCTCTCCAATAGATGTGACACGTCCGATTTTTCTATAGACGTCAAAATTTTCAATATTTCACTAGGAGAAGATGACAGCCTCATGCATCTCGCCCACCATTGGACGTCGTCGTTGCATTTGGCTCTCGTCGGAGCGAATTGAGCAATACTGGAACCATCTCCCCAGTGTGAGACCAACTTATTTTTCCATAATTCAAACTGTTCGGTAGTGAGTGCCGCCTGCCAATTTTCATTTTTTACCCATATCGGAGATGTACCATATAAAATCAAATTGTCGACCCTATCTGGAAAAGATGTGGCAAATTGTATAGCCGCTGGCCCACCTTCGGATATACCCAACACAGACACCGATGAACACCCAACTTCATCGACCAGAGCTCCAATATCTGCAACAAATTCAGAAGTAGTAGCGGGTTTCTGCAGCCGATCCGACATACCAGATCCTCTACGATCAAACAGAACCAATCTTGCGCTCTTAGATAACAACGCAAAAAAAGCACTAAGCGAATTATTCTCCCAATAGGCTTCAATGTGAGACATAAAGCCACTTACAATAACGAGGGTTTTGGGCCCTTGTCCAAATGTTTGGTAGGCAATGTATACACCATCTCGATTGAGATATTGGGTTTTTGGAATAACAACATTGAGTTTCGGACTCTTAGGTTCAATCTCTACTCGCCGTAATTGCCCCCTTTTAATCTGCTCTATCTTTTGTAAAAGATCATTGCCCGGCTGCATATCTAACTCTTGAAGCAACTTGGCAGAATAGGCATTAAACTCGCTGAGCGCACGCTGGCTATCACCAGCAAGACAATGTAAATCGATTAGATACTCGTAAATATGTTCATCAAATTCATCGATAACCTTCCACTTTTCGAGAAGCACATGGGCTTGCTCAGTCTTATGCTCAACTAGGCTTTGTATAATGCATTCGTTAAGTAAATTACAAACCTTTCGTTTTGTCGACTCTCTGGTTGTGTAGAGCCAATTATCAAAAAATCCCAAATCATCAATGTTTATGCCTTCAAGAAAAATGCCATCAATCTCGCAGAGAAGCGACAGGAGTACATCTATTCCCTGAGATTGATTTTTTTTGTGACCATCGGAAGAAACATCTTGTAAGTACCAGAAGTCACATAAAAGCTCACTTGAGGGAATAATACGAATACTCTGTCTATCTACTGAGATAGCGCTAATGGGTATTAGCTGCTTAATCTCGTAGATTGCTTGGCGTAAATACTTCAATCCAGCTGGCAATTCTATGTCCGGCCAAAATATAGCCGATAATTGATTACGATTAAAACTTCTCTGTTCCACCATTAAATAGGCCAACAGCAATAAGGTTTTTTTCCGCTTCCACGTCTGTTTAATCCCCTTGCTCTCAATCGCGACTGACCCAAAGAGTTTTACGTGGGTGCTGTTATTGCGGTCGTATTTCATAAATGCCATATCTCAATTTATCTGTCAAAGGGCTTACGGGACATTAAGTTTTTCTGAAGCTCATTTGTCCCTCCAGCCCAAAGGGATAAAAGCCCCTCTCGCAACCAGCGCTCAACGGGATACGCCTTTAAATACGCCCTTCCTCCCATCACATTCATTGCTGTCATAGAAACCTCCTGCTGCATTTGTGCCGCAAAAACTTTTGCTGCACAAACAGCATTCGTTGCATTGGTGCCGCTTGCCAACGCTGAAATCGCTTGACCAACTAAAGCATCCGCAGCGCGAACCTTAATGGCAATATCAACAATCTGGTGTCGGATATTGCTAAGTTCATAAAGCGGCTTGCCATCAACTAATCTGTCATTGGTATACTCGTATAAGTACTCACCAATGCGTTGGCATAAACCAACACAACACGCTGCTACGAGAACACGCTCTACACCGCCCGCCATAGACATTGCAGCCCATGCGCCATTAACCGTCCCAATGATTCTATCAGATGAGACTCGACATCCGGTAAACCGGATGTGGCAGCTTGCGTAACCGTTAGCAGACATCTTCGGAATAGGAGTGATTTCCATACCTTTCGAATTGGCCGGAACCAATAGCATTGAGGTGCCATTTTTGGTCGCAACGTCAGGATTTGTTTTAACAACCACTAGAATGGCATCCGCCAACATGGCCCCTGTCGCCAAGTACTTTTCGCCGTGAATAACCCAGTCGTCACCATCGAGTGTTGCGCTAGCTTGAATGTTATTGACGTCGGTTCCAGCTTGCGGTTCCGTTAGCGAAAAAGCAGCCATGTTTTTGCCTTCAAGAATACCTTGCGCAAACTGCTTGGCTTCAGCATTACCAAAGGCTCCCAAGATCATTGCACATGCCGCATTTACACAGATCATATTACCCAGCACGCCAGAATAGGCATTGGCAACTTTACATACTTCCGCTAAGCGGGAAAAATTCTGCTTATCTTCAAAGATATTGGCATAATTCATCCATCCTTTTTGACATATCTCCTGATACAGCGCGAGCGGCGAACACTCTCCAGAGTCCAACAATTCAGCGGTTTCCTGCGAGACTGCTTCGCGACACCAATGGCTAATTTCGTTGCTAAGTTCGGTATACATTAGACGTTCCTTATACAAAGTGAGTGAGCTATGTAAAAAACCTATCGTTAGGTTGTTTAGCAGAGTATGCCTCAGCTTCGTCTCACAACCGTCTCACTGCTTGTACGCTACTTCTACAATATGCATCAGGTGTATACGGCAAGCACAACATTTACAATGGTAAGGGCTGTGCCAACAAATAAAACCACCAAAACTATGGCGCAGAACACGATTTGACCTAGAGTTATTTTCTCAAAGGCTTCTTTTAACTTTTCCTCAGACTGAATGCCAATAAGTGCGGCCAATACACTTTGAAGCAATTGTAGAATTGTCAGTTTATTTTTGTTGGATTTCATATTTAATCCTAGATTCATTCTTGCGAAATCTATCCTTAGCTCTTGTTACGCATTGACAGTGGATGTAACCAACTTCAATGCTAGACCAGAAAAAACAATACCCGCAACACGACTTAAGTACACTTGATTTTTTGGTGAGTTTGCAAGCCAGCTACCTAAAGAACCCGCCAAAACTGCAATACCACAAAAAATTGTTAATGCCACACCCATAAATATGAGCCCAAGAATAAAAAACTGAGCAGCTAAGTTTCCAACGGATGGATTTGTAAATTGCGGTAAAAATGCTAAAAAGAATATTGATAACTTGGGGTTTGTGATACTCATAATGATGCCACGAAAATATAAATCTTTGGTGGCCAAGGAAGAGCCCCTAGAAGAATGGAGATTTGTTGGTTGTGCGGTAAATGCTTGCCATGCCAAATACATTAAATAAGCAGCTCCCACGAATTTGAGAATATTGAAAGCGAGGCTAGAAGCTTGGAATATAGCTGCAACGCCTAAGGCTACCGCTATGGTATGAACAATTAGACCTGTAGATAAGCCTAGAGTAGCAATAACTCCCGACTTTCTGCCATACAAAGCAGACTGAGTAAGTACAAATAAATTATCTGGACCAGGGGCAATACTTATTAAGCTTGATGCAACAATAAATGTGAATATGGATTCTATCGTCATTTCTTTATTCGCCTAAGGCCCGTCTCATGATGGGCTGATATTTTAATCAAACCCTCGCATTGGCCTTTGCGAAAAAATGTTTCACCAGCTGATAGAATCGGGTTATGTGGATGGGCTTTTCTCCCTGGAATCTGTGCACCATATAAAATGGCCACTGCCAGCCCTGAAATTCAGGTAATACTCGCACCAACTGCCCGCTGGCAAATGCCGACTGAACCGAGAACTCAGGCAAGAGTACTATGCCCATATGATTCAACGCCATTTCTAGAGTGCTGGGAAGAGTATTGGTATTAGCGAAAAAGTTCACATCCAAAGCAATTCTTTCCGTTAAATCATGATTACTGTAAACCGCCAGTGTGTTTTTTTGCCAAGAGGTAGCAATGATGTTGTGATCTTGTAGCTGCTCTAGCTGGCTGGGTAATCCGTGTTTTTGCACATAGACTGGGGAAGCACAAAAAATTTCAGTAGCGCTACCCATGGGCAAGGCACGGTAATTACTGTCCTTTAATTCACCTCCGTAGATGGCCACGTCTAATTTATTTTGGATCAGATCCTGGGCGCTATCAGATACGTGAAGCTGCGGCTGGATCAAGGGAAATTCCGTACACAGTTGGCTTAGGGCAGGAACCACCACGTCTTTTTCGCAGGAATGGGGAATCGTCAGTGCAAAGGTGCCGGAGGGGGTTTCCCTGTTGCTATCCAGCTCTTCAATCGCCAAATCGACTTGATCGCGCAGCAATTCACAACGCCCCAATAATTTCTCTCCGGCTGCAGTGAGTGACATACCACGAGTGTGTCGTGATAACAGTTGCTGGCCTATGTCATCTTCCAATCGTTTCAGCTGTTGACTGATAGCTGACTTACTCATGCCTATCTGCTTGGCGGCCAAGGTGAAGGATTGTTGCTTAGCCACTTCGGCAAAGATGAGCAGAGCTGGGAGTCTCTTTATATTGTTCATATTTTTAAACAAACAGTTCACTTATTGGGTATTGTTAAATAATTGCAGCTTTTATATGCTGAGTCAACTTAATCAAGACGCACAAACAGCTTACCTTAACTAACACCTGGAGAACGCCATGAGCGCACTAATTATTGTTGACCTAACCCCAATCGATAGAGAAAAGCTGACCGCCTACAGTACCCAGGCGGCTCAAACCCTACTGCCTTATGGTGGTGAATTCCTGAGCAAAGGCCCTATCGAAGCCTTGCATGGTGATGCGCAATTCAGTACCAAAGTTGTGATTCAGTTTCCCGACCGTGACAGTGCCGTAAATTGGTATGCCTCCAAGGATTATCAAGACATAATCCCGCTTCGCAACCAGGGCATGATCAGTCAGTTTCACCTAGTTGGCTAACTTCTTATAGATCCGCAGGTGGGCAAGATAATTGTGAACCTCTAGACCGAACTATTTGGTAACAAACAAGCCAAGATAATAATCACCTTGGTTACTTTTATATGCAGAGCCTAACCTTGAAAAGGAGTATTTTTCAAATAGGTGATGCATAACACCATTATCTTCACGGGTTGTAGCAAAACAGCTGCTGCCATTTAAAGCACTACAGACGGATTGCATTAAAAAACTCCCTACGCCATTACCTCGTGAATTTGGGGATGTGTAAAGGTAGCCTAACTCATACTGATAATCCCCCACGTTACCGGGCCCACCAGATTTTTGAAATACTTTATTTTTATAATTTTCATTTGGACATTTCAGTGCACCGACAGAAACGTACTCTCCATTGAGTTCTATAAAAATCAACCTATGTGCCGATTTAATGCGCCTCAGCAATCCTTGCGATTGCACCTCCCCTCCTTCAAGAACTAACTGTTTAAAAAGAAGAAGTTCTTTTTTCGAGCAATCTTGTGGTGCCTTAATTATTTTTCGCATATTCACATTTTTTCGCTGCAGTCAGCCACGCCACTTTTTGGCGTCGGCTGAATTTGCAGCATTATTTATTAGCTCGGCTGTTTTACTTTTCTGAGGTAAGGCGTTACGGTTTCCCAGCCATCTGGGTAAACTTTCGCCGCTTCTTCGTTATTGACTCCAGGTACGATAATCACATCTTCACCTTGTTTCCAATTCACCGGAGTGGCTACTTTGTGCTTAGCTGTAAGCTGCATCGAATCAATAACGCGAAGAATCTCATCAAAATTGCGACCTGTTGTCATAGGGTAAACAATCATAAGCTTGATATTTTTATCCGGACCAACGACAAATACAGACCGCACAGTAGCATTTGTCATGGCTGTACGACCGTCAGCGGAGCCTGTCTCATCAGCAGGAAACATATTATATAGCTTTGCCACTTTTAGGTCTGTATCCGCGATAACCGGGTAATTAACAGCAGAACCACCAACGTCTTCAACATCCTTAAGCCATTTGTCATGATCACCTGTTGAATCAATACTCAACGCAATGATTTTGGTATTCCTTTTTTCAAATTCAGGCTGAATTTTAGCCATATAACCCAGTTCAGTAGTACAAACCGGCGTAAAATCCTTAGGATGAGAAAACAATACAGCCCACCCATCTCCAATCCATTCATGGAAATCAATTTTTCCTTGAGTCGTCTCTACTTGGAAGTTTGGTGCTTGATCATTAATGCGTAACGACATGGTCTTATCCTGAGATTAGTTGAACAAAAAAATACGGTTGATGGAATCTAACTATAGACTGTATCTACTATCCGAGGGTAACACGAAAACATGAATAGGATGGAACCTTCGAATCATCTAGAGGAATAAATAAAACCAGCTCATTCCACTTAATAGTCCAGTTGCTTTCATCGCGTCCGTACATCAAACATAGTTTTGAGCCATCTAATGTCCTCGGGACCCAAACCCGCTTTTTGATGTAACGCTGGGTTGTCATATGCCTCTTTATACACGTGACATACAGCTATTTCAGTTAACTCACGCCATCTTTCATGCTCAATTTCCGGAATACTACCTTGCGCTAAGTTTGGGTCAACTAACGGATCATGCTCCGATTCAGTAGTCCTCAACGCGAACTCTAGCTCCTGTAAAATCGGGTTTATTACGCGAAGCGTACTTGAATGCTCAAAATCACTTGTGACTTTATCTTGAGCATCCTTAATTTCTTTATCAATCTGAAGCTTACTAAGTTTCTCTCCGGCAGGTCGCAATCCATATTTATTTGCTAACCCTGCCACACCGGGAAGTAACGCTTTTGCCGCTATACCTACCCCAATCAATGGATTAAATATTGCTGCAACGCCCCCAACAAAAAGCATTCCGTAAGTGAGTTTCTTGTCTAATGAGTCTATATCATTTTATTCCACTGAATTTGAACGTTTAACGCTTTTTTTATTTCCCAGCAAGAATGCCAGCTGCGCCCACATACAAACCGCCGACAATTTTATTCGCTAAACTTGAACCCTCGAGTTTATCTTTAAATACCGACGATAGCAGACCATACATACTATAAACCGAAAACGATATAACCATAGCAAACACGGTTAGTACAAAGGCTTGAAACAAATAGGAACCTTCATCACTAACAAATAACGGATAGATCAATACACTAGCGAGGAAAGCTTTGGGGTTTGTTAATGATACCAAAAGTGCAGATTGGTACATCTTGAATTTTGAAGCCACCAGTGGAGATCTATCCACCTTTGACGGTTGATTCGTAAAGGTTTTGAAAGCCAAAAACAATAGATATGCCACACCAATCCATTTCAATAATACCAACAAAAAGGCATATTCCTGAACAAGGACACCTAAACCCGAAAACACAAGAATGGCATGACACCCTGTAGCACTCATAAAACCTAGAGGGATATAGATTGATTTTAAGAACCCATATTTTAAGGACTGTGCCACAGAAAATGCGGCATTAGGCCCGGGTAATATCAAAACTGAGGTAAAAGTAACAACAAAAAGTGCTAACAGGGTTAAATCCATTCACAACCTCTCCAATTTTTGCCTTAGGCTAGCGCTATTCCTTTGCTAACCATTATTTACACTACGAACCATTTTATTAGCCAAAACTGATACGCCATTATACTTAGTTTCAAATTCATCAGTGATTATGAATCCATAGTTACTATACAGCTGCTTCGCCGGAGCATTTGTCTATTCATTGGGCTAAACGGTAAGTTAAATACTACTATCCGCTAAGTTTAGATCAACCATTCACGGCGAAACATCACTAAACCCTATTGCAGCGCCCTCCTCTATATTTTTGTTTACGGCTTTACCCTCAATTTCAGAAAATCGCTCAGGGGTTACGTAATCACCCGGCAGGCTGGTAAGCTTTAATTTTCTTATTTGCATATTTTTATTTGTTATTATCATCCCTTCCTTCAAACCAGCTCCGTTAGCGGGAACTACTACTAATATTTCCTTCGTCTCATCTTCAATTAGACCCTTTAGCTCAATGCACAAGCTTGTTGAATTATTAGTACAAGCTTGTCGATACCATTTCACAGCCTCATCATGATCCCTTTTTACCGCTATCCCGCTTTCATATAAAGTAGCAAGTCGCATCTGAGCTTCCACTCCTCCTTGTTCGGCAGACTTTCGATATAACCTTATCGCCTCAACATAATCTAACTTCACCCCCTCCCCACTAAAGTACATACCTCCAAGAAGGTTTTGAGCAACTTTATCGCCGTGTTCAACAGCCTTTTGGTACCATTTTACCGCAGTTTTATAGTCCTGCTTAATCCCCGTACCAGATTCATACAATAGGCCGAGGTTAACTTGTGCCTGAACTTGGCCTTGCTCAGCCGCTTTTAAGTACCATTTTTCTGCCTCAGAAAAATCCTGCTCTAGCCCCCTTCCACGCTCATAAAATAGGCCCAAATTAAATTGTGCTAGACCAAGTTCCTGTGATGCAGCCCTTCGGTACCATTTAGCCGCTTCGCTATAATCTTGCTTTATCCCTTTCCCTGTCGCATACATAATAGCCAAATTATATTGTGCCAAAGCATTTCCCTGGTCAGCCGCGTAGCTAAACCATTTTAGGGACTGACCATAATCTAACGTCACACCTAGCGCTTCTGAATACATAATGCCTAGGCTTACTTGTGCTGAAGCGCTCCCTTGTTCCGCAGCCCTTAAATACCAACTCTCAGCTTTGAAGTAGTTTTTCTCAATCCCTTGGCCATTTTCGTACATAAAACCGAGATTATACTGCGCTAACGCACTGCCATTATCAGCAGCTTTTTGATACCACTTTGCGGCAGCAACATAATCTAACGTAACCCCCAATCCAAAGTGGTACATAGAACCAAGTCCGTTCTGAGCGCTTGCATCCTTTTGTTCGGCTGCTTTTCTAATCAATTTCTCTGCCAGAACATAATCTTGCGCAATCCCTTGCCCATAGAGGTACATAATCCCTAGGTTATACTGAGCCGTGGCATCCCCCTTTTTAGCCAGAGACTTCCATCCCTCAACTGAGCAAGAGTCATAATTTCCTGAAGTACACCCGCCGCCCTCATCAAATCCAGTTCCATAAGCAAGAGGGGTCAACACAAACAATATCCATAAGTACTTTTTCATTCCACTAAGCCCTTCCATGCTCTCTTTGTGCTCCTTAAAGGGGATTTTCAAGCCCATGCTAGCCCCATCGGTAACTTAAAGCTACTGTACTCAACATGAACTATGCGACGATGACATGGCACAACAGCTTTACTGGATGAGTGGAGTAAATGTGGTCGCATTACCAGTAAATCACCAGACTTTACTATGCAAATATATTCTTCAGACTCACTTACCACTCGATCTTGCGCACCTTTACTAAGAATGCCTAAATCATGGCTTTTTGGAATAACCTTTAAGCAACCGTTACTCTCATTAGCATCATCAAGATGGATGCGAAAAGTAACCATATCTTCCAAGACATTTAAGTCTGGTTGGACGTGGTTAATACCATCTTTTACAGACCACGGCCCCCAACCAGGAATATCGGCCTTTTCACTGACTGATATCGTCTTATCTTGATGCCACGCTACAAACCAATTTTTATCAGATGTTTTGTCAAAGACAATTACGCGAACTATTTCAGGCCAACCTGACAAGAAGCTTTCAGCTTTTTTGCGGAGTAAGCTTGAGTCGACAAGTTTCCTTACCAATACTAACTTTTTTTCTGCATTGCGAATGCCGTGTTTAGGATAGTCAGGCGCTAAAGCTTCGATTTCATTAATGATCTCATTTATAGATTCATCATTTATAAAATTGGTGTGGATCTCAAATCCATTTTTTTCGATATTCAAATCAGCTCATTCCTCTAATCATGAATATCTACCTAAGACACAAAATCCTTCCAGACACCAAAAGGCTCCCATATTTCAGATAATTCCTTTCTTGCGCTACTCCTCTGTTCGCCTAGCACCGTGCAGCGGTATCTATAAATAAATGCTGATACTCGCATATTCGCCGCACAATGCACCCACACCTTTTGGTTTTCAAGACTCTTCAGGAAGCTCGAAAACTCGCTAAAGTTATCGACAGTAGGATTACCAAAATCTACAGGGATATGAAGGTAGTTTATACCCAGCGCGGATAAAACCCCTGCTTCATTGGCAAGAGAATTTTCAACGTTATGAGGTGCCAAGTTAATCACATTGTCAAATCCAGCCGCTTTAACTAAAGCAAACTGTTTCTCTGTTGGCTGGCCTGACGTGGTAATACTTTCACTAATTTCGAGATAATTGAATATATCTTGTAGCGAATCTGAGCTGAACTCTATTGGCGTGTACTTTCCCACAAGAGTTCGAAGAAATCCTAATGTTGTTTTAAGTGTGTTCAGAGCCACTTTTTACTCCTTATTAAATGATTTCGCTAAGGGGTTTATCTTCTTCTATATTTAAAGAATTATAAGGCTATGTAGTGATCAATTCTATTTTCAACTGGCCAAAACCATCCTCTTTATCTTTACCGCCTTTTCAAAGTGATCAAGCTTATGTGTCATGATCCACCACTCTGCGGCTTCCATGAGTAACTCAGGGTCATCATTTTTATTTGCGAAGAACGCATAGAATGAAAGGCCAACACCCTCACCTTTACTGGCTATTTTCTTGTCACATACTTCAATGATCTTTTTACTTAAACTCTCTCTCATCAAATACTCCACGCTGCGATACAGGCTGTCACACAACCCCTGATATCTGGCGCTCCACCCCAAAATGAACATAACTACCACCGCCTAAATATTTGTATTTAAGCGTATAAAACGACCAAGATTGATTAAGCTCGTGCACACCAAATGTCGTTGACTGCATACCCAAATCAAGAGCACCGTCTACCTTCATATACGCATCGTAACTAATAACGCGCTGCGATACATCTTTGCTATAAAGCATATGCTGTTGTACGTTCTTTTGTTGCGACATTGCGGCATCTCCCTCCAACCCAGTATTGGACTTATCACCAGAGTTCATTGCATTGGCATGAGAAACCCCAACAACACCATTACCAGGAGAAGAACCAACACCAAAACTACAACCACTCATTACAGCGGTAAACATAAAGTTCGAATCGTTGCCAAGAATTGTCGGAGGAGCAGCATCGTTACCAAAGTAAGGCGCCCAATATATCTCAAGAAGGTCATCCGAAGCATCAGCAGCATTTACAAATTCAAACCAATAGACCTTACCTAATGGTTTTCCACCGATATTACCCATTGCTTCAATAGGGCGAATTTTTACAGTTCCTCGATCAGATATAAGTCGCCCCTCTGGATTCGCTACACCACACTTAACAATGTTATTGCGCATAAATTCAACAATGGTTGTGCTATCGAAAAGACTCATCAGCATTACTCCTTATAAAATATTTGATCCAAGATAAATAGCTAGTTTATTCAAGTTTACTTCTAAGCAAACCGTTAATCTGTTCTTGAACTCAACCAAGAAGAGGACAAAACATGAACACATTAGTCGCCATCAGCCTATTTACCGCAACCGCCATCGTTGGGGAGCTACGGCATCGTTATCAAGAATCTATCACCGATGATGCGTTAGAGCGACATAATCATTAATTCTCCCTAGAAATCATTCCACCTTAACCATTCTTTAAAGCAAGGAACTACACTACCTTGCCTACGAGTATTTTCAACATTTACCCCTTGGACTATCGGAGAATAATGATGGGAGCTGAACATAATCACGGAAATATAAAAGGTAAGAAATTAGGTATTTCTATATTGTTAAATATACTAATCACGGTTGCTCAAGGGATCGGAGCACTAGTTTCTGGTAGCCTATCTTTACTTTCAGATGCACTGCATAATTTTAGTGATGTTATTGCACTGATAATTAGCTATATAGCTGAAATACTGACCCAGAAAGAAGCCACACCTCAACAAACATTTGGCTACAAACGTGCTGAGGTTATAGCCGCATTGATCAACGCAGCTAGCCTAATTGCAATCGCTTTAATGCTCACAAAAGAAGCCGTTATTAGGTTTAATGAACCTGTCGTCATTGATTCGTTGATTGTCATTGTATTGGCAGCATTAAGCATATTGGTAAACGGAGGTAGTGCGTTCCTCATAAAAAATGAGGCCAAAGAAAACATGAACATGAAATCAGCCTACTTACACTTGCTCTCTGACCTTATTTCGTCAATTGCGGTGCTCGTTGGTGGCATTTACATGAGCTATTTCCAAGTGTTTTGGATCGACAGTCTATTATCGATCGGAATCGCTATATACCTCATAATCTCCGCCCTTGGATTATTGGTTAAAACGCTAAAGGTGTTGATGCAATTTACACCGTCACACATTCAACCCGATGAAATCCAAGAAGCACTACTAGCATTACCCTATATCTCCAACCTGCATCATCTGCATATATGGCAGCTAAATGACAAAGATATCCACCTTGAGGCTCACTTGGACTTTAGTAAAGACATCAGGCTAAGCGAAGTCTCTAAGGTCATTGAACGTGCGAGCGCTGTCTTGCGGGATAAGTTCGACATATCGCACTCGTTGTTACAGCCGGAATTTGGTATTCAAGATTCGAAAGCTTTCATCGCTGATGATTCTTGACCGAAGTCTCTTGGTTCTATTGCTAGACCCACCGGCCAAAACTTATCAGGTTAGGCCCAATTTAGAGGGTATAGCTGAATATTTTCACTCAAAATAGCCAGTTTATTCAATTTCTGAGATGAGAACACCGATACTATAGTAAGAATAGAATCACATAAAATAGCGTTTTGGGAGTACCAAACAATGAAGAAAAAATTACGAAATGCCTTTGAGAACGAAATGAGACTGGCTCGAGAAAAGTATGAAGAAAACAATTATTCACAATGCTTCGAGCATTTAGAGCGCGCTCACATCCTGGGCCAAAGAAACTACATTACACACGTTAGGAACCACTATTGGATGTATAAGGTGGCTGTAAAAACCACAGATCTGCGTGAGGCTCTTGGCCAGATTGTGAGAATCATTATGAGCGTAGGATCCCTAGTGGGAGTTGTGCCCATAGGGAATACCGGCAGGGCTCGAATTAACCCAATTAAACCGATGAAAATCCCCCGTGATTTACAGGTTTATTTTGAGTAATTTAACAAGAGTTAACCATGCTAAATCAAAAAGTTGTAATACGAACATCACTATTCTTATTTCTCGTTGTTATCTCCTTAGTGAGTTACCGGGTCGTTTCTTTCTTACAAGGCTCGGCTGCTATCGAGCAAGACTGGAAGGCCTATAAACCTGACCCTATCGTTAATTTTGGTTCTACAAAATCCTTGTCAATTTTACCTTTGGTAAACTGGCACACTGCCAATGATGCATTAAAAGGCGAAGCCGGTGTTTCTTATTTAATAAAGACAGATAACAACACGATTTTATTCGACGTGGGATTCAACAAGAATCAAGAGTCTCCCTCTCCCTTAGAACACAACATGAAACAGTTGGCTGTGACGCTCGATAGTATCGACACCATTTTTATGAGCCACGCGCACTTGGATCATAGTGGTGGTCAACAGTGGGTTAACCAGAATACGTTCTCTATCGGACTAGAACAGACAGACCTCGCCGGTAAAGATATATACGCCGCAACCCATACAACCTACCCCAACAATAAGGTTAACGTCATACCCGAAGCGACCGTCATCGGCCCAGGGATAGCTAGCCTCGGTGCAATATCGAGGCAATTGTTTCTAGGAAGAATAGAAGAACAAGCGCTTGTGATCAATGTAGAAAATAAAGGGCTCGTCTTCATTGTTGGTTGCGGGCATCAGACAGTTCCTAAAATTCTAACGCGCGCTCAACAGGTTTTTAACGAAGACATCTATGGGCTTGTTGGAGATTTACATTACCCGATTCCAGAAGGACGACTAAACCTTCTTGGAATAAACCTCCAGAAATATCTAGCATCCGGCGAAGGCCCCCATAACCCGATAAGTTTCGAAACGATGGATGATGAACTCAATTTGTTACAAGGGTTGGGATTACGTTTTATTGCGTTAGGAGGTCACGACACTAGCGATGACGCTATTGAATATTTCAACACGAAATTTGGTAATGGTTACCATCATGTAAAAGTTGGAGATTGGATAGAGGTAGCCAAATAGGTGGGTGGCTCCCTCCACAATGCGGTCGTCCGCACGCCAAGGCTACAGAAAATGAAATTCGATAAATCCTATTTTCTGTAGCCTGTGCATTAAATATTCAGACGCGTAAAGTACTGAATATCAGGTGGTGTCTGTAACATGGAGGCCATTGTATCCATGACGCCTTGTTCAGACCGCATAGCCAAATAGCACTCATAGTGCTCAATGGACTCCCAGTTTTCATAAAAGGTAAATTCTTCTGGATTGCGACAATTTTGATAGATATCAATATTAATACAACCAATAAAACCACGAGTTTCCGACAAAAGTTCGGCTATAAAGCAGATAAATCGATCGATTTTGGATTTTTCTACTTTGGCTCTCAATAAAACAGTTTCGCTCATTTTTGCATCCTTGGACGTTTACCACCGCTGTGAGTTTGTAGCGCAACTATAACGAGATGAATTGAGTGTTGATATCCTCTATAATCCTCAAAGGGTTATTCAAAAATGAATAGCCCTTTCTATATAACTTACGGATAGGCATGGAATGGACTTCGAGTGGAGTGATATTAAGGTTTTTTTGGCGGTGGCCAATAGCGGCAGCTTATCGGCAGCTGCCCATCTATTAAACAAATCCCAACCCACTATTGGACGCCGCATCGAAAAGCTCGAAGCACAACTAGCAGTTACATTGTTTATACGCACACCTTACGGTTACGAACTCACTGAGCATGCCCGAACGTTAATGCCCAGCGCTAAGAAAATGCAACTTGCCTGTGATGAACTTGAGGCAGATGCTCATACATTACAAAATCAACCTACTGGTACAGTGAAGCTAGCTTGTGGTGAATCTTTCGCAAAATTATTAACGTGTAACCTGGCATCATTAACCGATCTATTTCCTGATATTTCTCTGCACATCGAAACTGGGTTTGATTTTTCGAACCTAGAAAAATGCGAAGTCGATATTGCCATTCGTTCACGTAAGCCCACAAGCCAGAATTTAATTACCCGGTCTCTTGGCCAGTGTAGCTATGCAGTTTATGCAACTGCTGACTATATATCTAAGAATCCTGCAGCGATGACAGAGGAGCGCCTACATGCCTGTCGTTGGATTTCCTATTGCGATGAGGACAGGCCGCTGCCACCGAACCAATGGTTATCACAGCATGTGAAGTCTGATCAAATAAAATTACGGTGCACCACCTTAACTTCGATATTGCAAGCAGTGTCGAATGGTCAAGGGTTAGCTGTTTTACCCTGTTTTGTGGCGACGATGCACAGTGAATTAACGCAGTGCTCTCCCGTGCTGGATGATTGCAAGCAAGATGTATGGCTTGTATTGAGCCGCAATTCATCCAGAGTACCCGCGATAAAGTCAGTATCGCAATGGATTACACAGTTATTTGATTCTTCCCTAGATGGATGGTTTGAGGTAAAAAAACGGGAGTAGGACTCATAACCTTTTCCTTTTACGGCGCATCATTGTGGGATTTTCTGATGGTTATATTTTGTCGTACAGTTCAGCGTTATTTTTCTGAATTTTCATATACATATTCTTAAGATGCTTTTCTATCGCTTGTGATAACGTCACACCTTCCGATTTCGCGATCGTTGAAAGCATCTCCCATGCGTGTCTTTCCAAATCGACTGACTTTTTATCACTTGCCGCCCTCGACCGATTGGCTCGTATTGAATCTTTTAGTTGTTGCCACTGTTTTTTGTTTAGATGTTTTTCGCACCATTTATTTATTTTGTTATTTGCATTGGGTTGTATGTTTTGAAATTCTTCTTTATTTTCAAAATTGAACTCTTCGTCTGGATAATTTTGATCACTGAGTTTGCTTTCAATGTACATCCATGCCTTTAGACTGTCATCTTTAGTGATTTTGTACTTTGCTTTGGCCATGATCTAAGCTCCATTGCTGAACGTTGATATCACCGTCTCTTAATTTTATCCCTGTGACCCTGTCACGCAATACATTTCTTATATTAAATTGCCCCCTGTAGCACAAACAATATAACTTTGAGGATCTTGTGGGGGAACAAGTGTAAAGGCCGTCACACACCGAGATCCATCATCGTTCAACTCGTTAGCTGCGTAAGTCGAAAACCGCCTTGCTGCCTTCACAAAAACCGAACAGTTTTCGACAGAACCGCATTAAGCGCCTAAAAACCACTGATTCATCACCCCACCCGGGGTCGCGATTAACGCAACGAGTACGAACATAAGGACACCAAAGGAGGCATACAAACTAAATTTTTGTACGCCTTCTTTTTCTTTCTTTGCCCCCAAAATCCCCAGACCCAAAAGTACTAATACAACCAGAGAAAGCCCGTGAATCGGACTAAATCCACCCTCATTAACCAGCCTTATATCAAATGAGGTCATAACCAGCGCGCCCATTAACAGTACCCAAAGAACCCCTACTCTTTTGAAAGCCTCTGTGTTTTTAGGTATTAAAAATATTTGTGAGATACCAACAAATATTGCACCGATACCAACAAATATATGTACCCCCATGACAGGGGTAACTTGCACTAAACTAACAGTCATAGATTTCTCCTTAAATTGAAATGCTATTCAATCAGGAATACCCAAGAGCCACTACTCACAATCCATCAAAAATGCCGTTTTCTGTTCATAAACTGTTTTGGCGTAGCACCGTACTTGTCTTTGAAAGCTTTGATGAAGTGAGAGACATTCTCATAGCCAATTTGTAGAGCGATATCGGTAACGGTTTGATCCGTCTGCGTTAGCAATGTATTCGCGTATTCCAATCGTTGATCTAACAGCCACCGTTTCGGTGTTGTGGAATACGATTTTTTGAAATCACGGTTAAAGCTCGCAATGCTACGGCCAGACAAAGCCGCTAAATCAGTGACTGTTAGATTGCTTAGGGCATACTGATTCATTAATCGGACGATATTTCTTTTGGTCGACGTTTTAATATCCACACTTAAGTTTTTACGAAGCAAGTTATCGCTATCTTGTAGATCGACCAGATGCAGCAACTCCAGTAATTTATATTTAATAAGGGGTTTGGAATGGACTAATTGATCGGAGCTTTGTTGTAATCCGGTAAAGAAAGTATCAAACAAGCTATTCGATACTATTTTGAAAGCAGCCCCCTCCGAGCCTTTAACTGACCCTAAGCTTTTCTTGGACGCTAGAAAATCCCTCACCACATCCTGACTAAAAAACACCAAGAACGCCTTCAGCTGGCCATCTTCTCCATGGTAATCAGAAAAAAGGTTCAGTCCTTTGGGAAAAAAAACAAGATCTCGCGGCTCTAGCGGCAACTGCTCATTTGTTGGCGTGGTAATCAACTCCCGACCAGCTTGTAAATATACTAGACAAGGGGCATTGGTACAAAACTCAATATCTACTAGATCATTTTCTAGATCCTTAAAAAACACCACTGAATTACCATCCCACAGCAGGGTCTTCACATCCGCCATAGCAAATAGGGATTCAGGAACCAGTAAAATATTGCCTTGAGTGTATTGTGCAACGGTTGGTTTTTTTGTCATTCAAGTAACTCGTTGAAATATATTCTCTGAAATATACAGAGAGCATAACCCACTTATAGGCGGCATGTCTTTCTATGAGGAATTGACTATGAAACGATAACCAAACAACGATTTGACTTATCAATCATCAACGATTAGATTGACTATGCATTTCTCGAATGCACCTAATCCGCAGAAAGGGCTGAGCCTATCGAGATAAGTAAGATTATAAAACCCACATAATCGATACGATTTTTAACCGTTAGGCGGATACGGAATATAGGAGAATCGTATGTCAAAAACCATTTCCAGCGTGGATGAACGCCTAGACCTCCCCTTTTCAGACAGTGTTGAATCCGTTCGATTAAAGCATCAACAACAAGCCCAACAACTACTTGATGCCTATAACAAGGGAGATCCTCACGCGGTAGAGAAATTCCATCGTCGTGTTCCTGATGCTGCCTCACCTGACTATAAACCATCGCTACTTCATGCAAGACTGCTTGTTGCCAGTGACAACACCATTCCAAGAAGGTTGTCTTTAGAGAAACTAAAGAAAGAATCCAAAGATTTATTAAAACAACTTAAAGCAGCAGCACCTGAAGCATTAGAAAGACTAGATCCGCGCCTTCATACAAAGGCAGCAACGTTAAAGCTGGCAGATGCCCAATATATTATTGCCCGTGAAAATGGCTTGCCTAGCTGGGCAAAACTCAAACATCATATTGCAGCAATGAGTGATGCACGAGAGCATATTGAACGCTCACCTTCTTCACTTTCTTCTTCACCCTCCTCCCCTGATGCTGAATATAGCACCCTGCATATTCGGTGCGGCAATGATATTGAACAAGCGTTACTCAGCGCTGGCTTTAAAGGTGATTTTCTAGAAATCAGCAACCCTTTTCCCCAAGGGCATGTTCCGCACTTTGATGCTTTGGAAGCGTTTATTCAAATACGGACAACATTTTTAACGCAACACTATGGAAGCTACGTCCCCGAAGATCGCATGCAGAATACCGAGGCAGAAATACGCAATGTTGAGGATGTTCTACGTCATGCACCTGAGCGTTATGAACGTATCGTGCTGTGGTACGAACATGATGCATTTGATCAACTCTCTAAAGCCTATGTACTTGCCCACTTGGCAGAACTTAATCTGGATAACGCCCTTGTTGAATGCATCCAGATCAACAGCTTCCCCGGAGTAAAGAAATTTATTGGCATTGGACAGCTCAGCGGCATGCCTGAAGCCATCCTTACGTTGTGGTCACAACGCCAAGCTATATCCCCTGCCATGATTGCCTATGGAGCACGTTGCTGGCTAGCCTTCACCAAGGATGACCCACTGGAATTATGGCGCCTTACAGAAGAAGACACACCCTTTAGTGATATGCAGCAAGCATTAAAACGTATGCTAATGGAATTGCCTTGGACCGGGAACGGATTGAGTCTAACGGAGTACCTTTCGCTGGACATTTTGGCAAGAGAAGGTGAAATGCGTCCAGGAGCAATTTTTAGTCTGCTCATGACCGAATCAGATCCACAGCCTTTTCTAGGGGATATTATGCTTTTGGCAATTTTGCGCCCACTTTGGGAGGCCGAGCACCCCGCCATCACCGTGCTTGAAGAATTTCCAGATAAAAACCCAATGCGACAAACGTTGCTTTCGATTACTGATCTCGGTCGATCCTTATTAGAAAAAAATACTAACTTGCTTACACTGCAGAACAGACAACCCGCTGATGATAGGCATGTAGGTGGCGTACACATTAGCGCTAATAAAAAGAATTGGCACTGGAACCCCATACTAAGCAAGCCTGTTTTTGAATAACTGCTGCAATTCACCTGCATCCGCCGACTAGCGAATGCAGGTCTAGACACATTAACCTACAAAGTATCTGTATTGTGCCTTAATTACCAATCCGCCAAAATACTCATGTCAGCCACGTCATTCTCAAAAGCATAAATGCGAATGAACTTAGCGCCAGGATCATCCAAAGCAATGGTGCACTGGACATTAGGAGCGCACGACGTAAGGAGAGCCCCCTGTTCATTGAGCACTTCTATTCCCACATTGCCGGCTACAGAGACATCCAGGGAAAAACTATTTGTCCCCACAGGGACGTTGAGTGACTGAATTAAAAATTGATTTGCAACAAGAGACTGGCCCGCTAGTGGCACCCCTTTTTCGAGAGAGCTAACACCTTCTCCACCAAAAGCGGAAGCGAGATGGAACACATCAATATCTTCAAATAAATGAACTTGTACAAAGTAGAGGCCTTCTGCGAGATCCGATACCGCACAATCAAACCCACCACACGAAGTCACATAGCCACCGTTATGATCGAAAAGGCTAAAGTCCACACTGGCGAAACCCGCAGATAGCATTAACCCCGTCGCATTGGTCGGCACATAAAGGGATTGCAATAGATATTGCTCAGCTACACCACTCAACGATATTAACCCTCCATTTTCAAGCGTTCCGCCATACGCCCCGCCCCAAGCAGTGCTCACATTAAAATTAGCGATATCTTCAAATAAGTGAACTTGTACAAAATAGAGACCTTCTGCGAGATCCGATACTGCACAATCAAACCCACCACACGAAGTCACATAGCCACCGCTATGATCGAAAAGGCTAAAGTCCACGCTGGCATAGCCCGCAGATAACATTAATCCCGTCGTATTGGCCGGTACATAAAGGGATTGCAAAAGGTATTGCTCGCCTACGCCACTCAAGGATAACGACTCTCCGTTTTCAAGCGTTCCGCCATACGCCCCACCCCAGGCAGCGCTCACATTAAAATTAGCAATATCTTCAAATAAGTGGACGTGAACAAAGTAGAGACCTTCTGCAAGATCCGATACCGCACAATCAAATCCACCACACGAAGTCACATAGCCACCAGTATGATCATAAAGGGTAAAATCCACACTGGCGTAACCCGCAGATAACATTAATCCCGTCGTATTAGCGGGCACATAAAGGGACTGCAATAGATATTGCTCACCGACACCACTCAAGGATATCGATTCTCCGTTTTCAAGCGTTCCGCCATTCGTCCCACCCCAAGTAGCGCTCACATTAAAATTAACGATATCATCAAATAAGTGAACTTGAACAAAGTAGAGGCCTTCTGCAAGATCCGATACTGCACAATCGAACCCACCACACGAAGTCACATAGCCACCAGTATGGTCGTAAAGAGTAAAGTCCACGCTGGCGTAACCCGCAGATAACATCAATCCCGTCGTATTGGCTGGCATATAAAGGGATTGCAATAGATACTGCTCACCGACACCACCCAAGGATATCGATTCTCCGTTTTCAAGCGTCCCGCCATTCGTCCCACCCCAAGCAGCGCTCATATTAAAATTAACAATATCTTCAAGTAAGTGAATTTGAACGAAGTAGACGCCTTCTACGAGATCCGGTACCACACAATCAAACCCGCCACACCCTACTACATAACCCCCGTTATAATCGTAAAGGGTAAAGTCCACGCTGGCGTAACCCGCAGATAACATTAATCCCGTCGTATTGGCCGGCACATAAAGGGATTGCAATAGATATTGCTCACCGACACCACTCAAGGATATCGACTTTCCGTTCTCGAACGTTCCGCCATATGCCCCACCCCAAGCAACGCTCACATTAAAATTAACAATATCTTCAAATAAGTGAATTTGAACAAAGTAGACGCCTTCTGCAAGATCCGGTACGGCACAATCAAACCCGCCACACCCAACTACATAGCCACCGTCATGATCGTAAAGGGTAAAATCCACGCTGGCGTAACCCGCAGATAACATTAATCCCGTCGTATTGGCTGGCACATAAATAGATTGCAAAATAATCTGTTCACCTACACCACTCAATGATATCGGCTTTCCATTTTCAAGAGTCGACTCGGTCGCCCCTCCCCAAATAGCAGTCAACCGAGCATTAACAGTGTTCGAATGAAAAACACCTTGGATATAATAAAGTCCCGGAGAAGGGTTTCCTAAAAAGCACTCCGCTGAACCACAGCTGGCTACATGAGCTCCGCTATCATCCACCACCTGAAATGAGTAACCCCCATTGCCGGACATATTCACCATAAAACCATCAGTATTTGACGGAACATAAAATGATTCTACAAATTGATCATTTTCCGCACCTGATAAAATTGTCGCTACGCCATTTTCTAAGGTCGCACTACCGATACCACCCCAGCTTGCCGTCAGTGTTAACGCCGTGAAATCTTGCAAGCCTGTTGCTCGCACAAAATAACTTCCATCAGTCAAACTATCTGTAACACACGGAGTCCCATCACACTGATAAGCAACCACACCTGAATTATCTAAAATATCGAGACTTACCACACCGTCTTCGCTGGCCGCAAAAGTGACAGCCCCATTGCTAACCGGTATATTGATCGACTTCACATGCATGATGCCTGTGCTTCCAGACATCTCAGTGGATGCAACACCGTTGCTAAGTACAGAATTACTACTGTCTACCCAAGAAGCAACCAGATTAGCACCCGTATAATCGGAACTTCCGACCATATTAATTTTATATTTTCCTACAGCAGGGTAACTCAAAAAGCAGGAAGTACCTGAAGAACAAACGGACAAAACATTGTCATCAGAATCGAGAAACTCAAGAGTAATATCATTACTACCCGATGACTGCACATAGAGCGCAGAAGTGTTTTCTTTTATGTCTACTGAATATGTTTTTTTACTTGCGGCCTTACCAGAAATATCAGTTTGTAATTCACTATTTTCCAACGGCACCGTTGTTTTACAACCGGTCGTAAGGCTAAGAAATAGTGCTACAAGGAAAAAAGAATAGATTCGTCTTTTATGATATGAAAACATTGGGGTCCCTCCAATTTATTATTATCAAGCAAGATCATAACAGAAGAGCCAAATGTTTATAACCATTTGAATAAAAACAAGAAAATATTATAAATCTATAAAAACTTCACGCTCATTATATTTTTAGATGGCCAACACCATCTTCTTTCTTAAGCTCTCTCTCACCCGTAGCACTCCCCTATAAATAGTTGATTCAAGAATAACCGCGTTATCATATACTAGATCTCCTAATCATCAATGCAATGCAACAAATGACTCCGCAATATCAGTTATTGCATACTCACTTATCCCTACAAACCCTAAAAGCTATATTCATTACGCACATACATGGCGATCATTGCTATGGTTTGCCAGGGTTATTTAGAGATTGACAAGGGAAGGTTAAAAACTGTACTTTAGTGCACGCTAGCATATGGATATTAATAAACTAAATGGAATTTGGGTTATGCGCTTAATTATATCTTGTCTTTCTTCAGGACAGTCTTTCTCTCGATTCATCATGATTTTTTTCGCCCTCACGGGGGTAACCGGATGCTTTGACAAGATCAACAAAGAACTTCCACCGCTTGAAGAGTATCAGAGCAGCGAAGGATGGTATGAAAACGCCTTCGTTAGAATCTATAAACGTAACTTGTACGAAGGTGGAGAATTCATTCAAGATAACTTCACACACCCTTCTATTGTGGTAAAAAGAAGCTATTCAGAAGAATTATTCTCATTCGAGCTTTCTGAGGCTTTTGATCCTGATTTTGATTGCGATCCGTTTGACAACATTAACCCAAACGCCACTTATCAACAATGCGGTTATATCAGATCCATCCATGGCAATGGTCTAGATAATATTGATAAACTGGAAGATCCTTACTCGTTAGGCGAGATTCGTGGTGGCGAAGACGTTAATCAAATTGCAGAGTTTATTTTAGACCAATCAAAGTATTATTCCTGCAAAGATGAGTATGATGTGCTTAATCGCAACAGTAATACTTATGTAAGAGCTGTGTTGGAATTCTCAGGCTTTTATGATTTGTACGAGGAAATGAATGAAGAGCCATTCTCAATGGGTAGCTCATCATTCGGTCAAAGCTCATGGGATGAATGCCCAATTGAAGAGCCTCCACTGTAGCTGGCAAACAATAACATCAAGCATAAGAGGCAACCGTGACGGGAACTAGCGCTAATAACAATAAAAATAATGACAGCATAACCGACGAAAAACACCTCACATTAAAGAGCTGCGCTTTATTTACAAATTTGCCAGAAGCCGTACTGCAACAATGTTTAGTCAATACCAAGTTTAAACATTATGAAGCCGGGGAAACAATTTATGATGTCGGCGATGTACCCGATTATGTTTTTGTAGTGAAAAAGGGTTTTGTTCGCCTGGAGATCCCATTACCGGATGGTGAGGCTTTTTTTGTTGGGCCAATACCGGAAACTGCATTGTTTGGCGACCATGAGGCATTAACTAACGCTCAAAGTATTGCGCGAACCTCTGCGATGGAGGCTGTGTCAGTTTTGTTGATACCGAGGCCAAATTTTGTTCATCTTTTCAATACAGAAATTCAGTTTGTACAATCGTTAGCAAAACAATTAGCGATGACTTCCCGCTTCTCCTGCCTGGCGATGGCTCACCTCTTTAAGCACCCTGTTGAAAATAAGCTTGCGAGCTTGTTATTGGTTTTGGCCGATAAAAAGGGAGAGCAAAAAGGATCACAAAAGAGAATACAAAAAGGAGTACAGCAAGAAAACTCAACCAAACCCTCAGTTAAACTATCAATCAACCTCTCACAAGATCAACTAGCTGAAATGCTATCCACATCCCGCCAAACCGTGAATAAATATTTGGGAGCATGGAAGACAAAAAGTTGGATTTGTTACCAGCAGGGTGAACTAGAAATCTTGGATTATGACGCGCTTAAAACGCTCACCAGTAGCGAGGTAATGGAAGAGATGGACGCCCTCAAAAATTTGTTACGAGGTTAATCACTTACCCTCAATGTAAAGCATTTGACAGCATACCCGATCTAGCGGTGTTAACCTCCATAACGTCAACCCTATCGTTGCATAGAATCACGAAGGGTGTACTACATTTACATATTGGGGGATAGAAGCAATGTTGAGGTTTTCTACACGTATTAACGCCATTCTTGGCCTGTGCACTACGGTCATTCTTTCAGGCTGTGTCGGTGATGGTTGCGGTGATCCCACAGAAAGGCCCTGGTGCGACACCTCTTATACATCCAAGGAACGAACCTCTCTGCTACTCAATGAAATGACCTTGGATGAGAAACTTAGCCTGATGCAAGGCGATGACATTTTTGGTGCTGCCATTGGCGTTCCTGCCAACGGCACGTCCAAGGGTATTCCCAGGCTTGGCCTCAATACGGTGTATTTTTCTGACGGCCCTTTGGGTGTTCGGGAAGGCAACGCCACAGCACACCCCTCGCCTTTAGCCGTTGCCTCTTCTTTTAACCCAGAACTAGCCCGCCAGGTTGGTAAGGCAATCGGTAACGAAGTAAAAAATAAAGGCAATGATGTAATACATGCACCCACGCTGGATGTGGTTCGTATCTATACCAGTGGTCGGGTATTTGAAACCTTTGGTGAGGATCCTTATCTGGTCTCACAAATGGGTTTACAGTGGATGTATGGTATTGAAAGTGAAGGTATCATTGCCAATGCAAAACACTATGGGGTTTACACTCAGGAAGGTCTGATTGGTATACCCAATATCCCCTTGTTCCCCGGTGCCCTGGGAGCACGCTTTTTATATAATGCTGTTATTGATGAACGCACCATGCGTGAAGTCTATCTATCGCCGTTCGAAGTCTTAGTAAAACAAGGCGGGTTAGATAGCATTATGTGTTCTTACAATTATGTAAACTATGAGTCTGCCTGTGGTAGCCAGCGTTTATTAACCGAGATTTTACGTGATGAATGGGGGTTTGACGGTTTTGTGTTAACCGATTATCTATTCGCCCAAAAAGACACCGTGGATGCAATACATGCGGGCAATGATCTAGAAATGCCTATCGGTATTCACTATACGCGCTCGAAAATAGCAAAGGCCATCGCTAACAATGAAGTGACGGAACAAGACATCGATCAACGGGTTGGCAATGTGCTTCATACCTTATTTGATCATGGTGTTATCGATCGCCCTAATTATACCTCCAATGACGACGCCATTGATAAAGAAGCTCACGCCCTAGTTGCCCAACAAACAGCAGAACAAGGCACCGTATTATTAAAAAACGATAACCTGCTACCGATCGATTTAGGAAAGGTTAATAGTATTGCGATCATTGGTGATGCGTCTGATAGTTTTATCAATGGCGGTGGATCTTCTGCGGTATTCCCCTTTAGGTTAATCACACCGAGAGAGGCCATCACTGAACGTGCCATTGCCGCAGGAGTTACGGTTAACTACCATGATGGCAACGACCTAACGGCTGCCGCTGACGTAGCGTCTAACAGTGATGTGGCCCTAGTGTTTGTCGCAACAAGTTCCGGCGAAGGTCAGGATCGTACCTGTCTTTCTCTAACCTGTTTTGAGGAGAAATTAGCGGGCCAGGATCCAGACGGCTTGATCAACGCCGTGGCACAAGCCAATAGCAATACGGCGGTGATATTAGAAACCGGATCGGCGTCATTAACCCCGTGGCGAGATGATATTGCTGCCTTGTTACAAGCATGGTTTCCAGGGCAGTTTGGTGGGCCAGCCATTGCGGGTATTTTGTTTGGTGACATAAACCCCAGTGGAAAGCTGCCTCTATCGTTCCCAGAAAGTGCCAATGACACGCTCTACGCGAATAATTTCTCCCGCTACCCAGGCATGCTTCACCGCGGCCCTAAAGGTTCTCTATTTAATGTGGAGTATGATGAAGGGGTAATGGTGGGTTATCGCTGGTTTGATGATCAAAATAAGGCTGTTGCCTACCCTTTTGGATTTGGCCTTAGTTATACCAACTTCAGTTATAGCAACCTACAAGTAAGCGGCACATTACCTAACCTAACGGTGACCGCTACCCTAACCAACGCTGGGGACAGGACAGGCTCTGAATCAGCCCAACTCTATGTTGGCCTACCGGATATATCCCTGGACAATCGTCAGCCACCCCGTCAGTTAAAAGGCTTTGAACGGGTCACCTTAAACCCTGGTGAATCCACCAAGGTTGAGTTTTCTCTAGATGCCCGAAGCCTTTCTTATTGGAACGAAGCGAATGAAGGTTGGGAGATGGCAAATGGTTGCTATCAAGTTTATATCGGCTCTCATTCGCGGGATTTAGCGCTGAATACTGCATTACCCTTTGAAGGTGCTCAGTGCGAGTAATCCACACTGGCAAAACCCGCAGATAACATTAACCCCATGTCTATCAAAGTACGATAGTGGGTTCAGCTCAATTCGCTACGCACTGCGTGGCGAATTGGAAACAATCGATAAAACTGGAGCATATTATTTAAGTGACTAACACCAAAGCCTTTCCCCAAGCCATCATTGAGTAAGCCTATTTTCGAATAACTGCTGCAATTTCTCTGCGCTATCGTTTACAAGCTCGGATTAATCACTATTTTTCCTTTTGAGGTTCTATCAAACAAAGCACCAAATGCCTCTCCGCCCTGCTCTAACCCGTAGACCTTATCAGGCTGGGTTTTTAACTTTCCCGCTAATGACCACTGTATAACTTGCTCGATGATAGGTGCCACGATTTCAGGGTTAGCCATTGATTCAGCCCCCCAATTGACGCCAATGATTAAACAACGTTTTAACAGGGGTAAATTAAGAGGAATAGAAGCAATACCTGCAACAAAGCCTACAACGAGATAACGACCACCGGGAGCTAGACAACGCAGCGCTGGTTCTGCCCACTTTCCTCCAATAGGGTCATAAACCGCATCAACACCCTGGGGAAATAACGCCTTAACCTGCTTACGCCAATCTTCAGCAGTATAATCAATCACATGATCAGCACCGGCTTCTATACATCGCTGTCTTTTCTCTTCCGTTGAAGCACAAGCGATAACCTTAGCACCCAGAGCTTTCGATATTTCGATGGCCGTCACCCCTGTTGTACCAGAAGCGCCGAGCACAAGAACACTTTCGCCTTCCTTAACATCCCCTAGCTGCTTTAATCCAAGCACACCAGTTGCATAAGACATGAAAAAATTTGCCGCATCCTGCAAATTAATTTCAGGGGGTAAAAGGACAACAGAATTACTGGCAAGCAGCGCTTTTTCCGCCAAACCGCCCAGAAATGCGAAAGCTGCTACCTTATCTCCCTCCTTGAGATTAGTCACCTTATCTCCCACCGACTCAACCGTACCTGCAATAGAGCTTCCAGGTACAAAGGGTAACGGGGGTTTAATTTGATATTCCCCCTTGATGAGCAATCCATCAAAATATCCGATCCCTACACCTTCTACCCGGACTTTTATTTCTAATGATGAGGGGTCTCTCTCTGGAACCTCAGCGACTTTTAGAGCAGACGGATCTCCAAATTTTGTGACTTGTAATACGCGCATAATATTCCTCATTTCTTATTTTTCAATGTCCTATCGATAGTAACTACCTTTAGCGTCGTATTTCAATCAAAAGCACAAAGACATATAAGCAAACTGTCACATAGAGTCAAAAGTCAACATTTTATTTGTAGTAGAGGCTTTAACCCAACCACTACCTGCCGCCAACTTTATTCTGTACCAACCCTTTCGTTGTTCCAAAATAATCGGCCCCTTCTCCTCATACCCATACTCTAAACTTGGTAGCGTTCCTTTCCATAAATCATTGCGGCTAAAACCGCTAATAGGGTTAAATCCATTCACAAACTCTCCAGTTTTCTGCTGAAGTAACATTCAAACCTGCACGCCTTAGTAATACCTGATTTCACTAACGGCCATTAACATTCGTTCAGCAAGAACTCACTAATTTCTTGGCGCATTTCAAGGTCATCTGTTTTTATAGCGTGGTCATTTGCTTCGACTGCATTTGAACGAGCAATATCCGTTAATCCCAGGGAACAATATCTCTCGGCCAAGGCTAGCTTTATCGAAGCCATATATTCATACGCGCCCAAATCACTCGAATATTTAAAAGCCTTTTCATATATTAAAACGGAAGCAGCATCATCCTTTGTGAAATCGCCCAATGTTTCCCATTGAAACGGATGATTTTTATCACTGCTCTCATTGGATACGCATAAATCTTCAAGCTCATGGTAAATCGCCCAATACGCTTTGGTGTCACCTGACGCTGATGCATTCACCAAATTACAGGCTAGATCTTGTGCTTTTTCGTATATTGTAGAATTTATATTCATAAATTTTGATTGGATAGCTCAAGTCCCAAACCCCGTTAGAGCTCACCATGCTCCTCTATAATCACTTTGTTCAGTATCTCAAGTGATCGTTCCAAAAAATTATACATATTACACTCTCGATTGGTAACACCAGTATGCAATACTTCCTCATAAGTCTTGTCCCTTCCAGCAATACCAATCGCAGTAAATCCGCTAGTAACTCCTGGAATATAAAACTCTGGCCCACTGGTACCTGACTCACAAAGGCAATAGTCACAATCGTGCAATTCTCTCAAATACTCTGATACCGTTTTAACAAAGGTTTCTTTGGAAGAAATATAGTTCTCTTTGTTTTTATAATTAGACGTCACATCCATTACGTTACTTCTTTCGATAACACTTGGCGGTAAGAATTGCTGGATCCCTTCCTTGGAATATAAAATGCAGCTACTGATAAAAAATCGTGAAGCCCCGGGTTGCGCTACAAGGCTCGCAGAGATCAGCCCGCCCGTTGTCGATTCTGCCACACAGACCTTTAACTTCTTTGACTTCAAAAGTTTTCCGGTGGTTGCCCCATAGTTCGAAACAGGGCTCAACTCACTCGATACAGTACTATTCAAGGTTTTAGACTCCAATATTTAGTGCAGAGGAAAATCAGGATAAATGAGCGCAGCCATGGAGGTGCACCCTCTCATGGCTTTTACTTTAAACCTTTGTACTAATACAGCGCAACCTTCTAGTATCGTCATATGGCCCATTGAAACAAATTTCGGTTTCACTAGCCTCATATGATTTTGAGTTCGGATAATAGGGGTTTTCAAGTGGAGTTTTCTTATCACTTAGAACGTACCTTACGAGAGATATCTTACAATTCAGATCATAAAGCCTCGCGACATATTCATGATAGTTTGGAAAAGCTATAGAGTTTAATACGCTACCTACATAATTAAGATAATTGATTTCTTTTTTCATTTCTTCAGCATCGGGTAATTTAAGAGTAGGAAAAACATCCTGGGATAAAGTAGCCATGTAGATCAATCGTTCATATAAAAAAATAGATTCATTTATAGTCATATTTGGCTTAAATACGGCTCGAACAAACCAAGATGGCATATTACCGCCAATCTCAAAAATTTCCGGATTGCCGTCCAGGCTCGTGTATAAGTCATTCATCATGCCAAATTCCCTTATCATTGGCTCAGCAATACTTAGTTCATCCAATGTTAAATAGGATATGTTCAATTTTTGATACGACTCGTATTTATTACCAATATAAGCAATCACATCAAGGTTGTTTGCTATTAGATTAACAAACACCATCTTATGTATCAGGTTGTCAGCAACCGCTAGTTGCTTTCGTAATTTATTAACATCGCCACTCAATGACGCCATTGCATCACGGGGAGAACCACGCTCCGCAAGAAATAAGCTTTCTAATAGAGCAAGCTTATTTCCATACCCTATATATTTATAGCTTGGGATTACTTCTATTGCAGACGGCCTAGATAAGGTTGTAAATTCCGAAAATGAAATGAATTTTCGGTATCTAGCCAATATCACGGAGTGGTCATTGAGTTCAGATTCCCATTTACTGCTATTCTTTATAATTATACCAAGACAATCACTCTCCCATAATTTGCAGTAGATTTCGTTATCTTCATGAGGCTTTGGAAGCATTTTATCATTTGGATAATCATCAAAAACAATTTCATCATCATATGGCTCCGTGACCTCTTCAGCTTTTTTGTAAGCAGAAAACCTGTTCTCCCCCACCTCCATTACATCTTCATTCTCAGCGGCCATAATTCCATTAAGATAGATAAAGGCTTCGCTTTTACTAGCCCGATCATTCTCCAGCTTTGTAGTCCACTCTTTGGCAGTAGAAGACTTATCCTCATCTATCTGTAGAAAACCCAATGTAATTACAATAACCAGTATTATCAGTATGTATTTCATATAATGCTCTAGTTGTTAGAATAGCCATCGAAGACTGACTGAATTGGCAGCCATTCACTATCCTTCTCAGGGTCAGAACAACTTTCAATAACATCTAAACGTTTCATTAACTCATCCAAGCATTCTTGCCTTTTCTCGCTCTACAAACAATAAGATAACGGAAATACTTCCGAGTTTGCACGAAGAATATAAACAATTAAACCAGTGTAAAGGATTAGAGTAACAATGACTCTCGATTTTCGGCCATACAAAGCGGATTGAGTAAGCTCTAATATATTATCTGGGTAAGGAGCGATGCTTATCAAGCTTGATTCGACCATGAATGTGAACATTGATCCTATAGCCAATTTCTATTCGCCTAAGACCATCATAAAGGGCCAACTACTTGTTGCGAGTCAAGCGCGTGAAACTAACGTTTTTTGATAGCCTTTTTATAATTTTTTACTATCAATATTACATTTCTCACTAACGGGTAATCACAGCTTTTATATGGCTTTTGCAGATATCAATAGGTCTGCGTATTCGAAAAATAAACCCTTAACCTATCAAATACACCCCTCCCTTAAACCTATTTCAACGTCAGACTCATCTCATCTCATCTCATCTACCCACAATTGAAACTGCCCCAATGTCTTCTCATGACGCCGCTTTAATTTAAAAGCACTGCAAATGTAACTAACAGGATCGTTGGGTGATTTCTGTAGCGCCAATCGAGCCAACCCTTTAGCTTCTGGATAAGGAATATCACCCCAATCACGCTCATCACCCCACGGAGCAAGCCCTCTCCATGGCATCTCCTCTACAATATCTTCAGGACACGACCAAACTACTGGCTTATGAATGCCATCCCGCGTTAAACCTGCCCACGGCTGTACTAAATCTATAATGTATTGAAGTTGCTTTTTACTTGTCCGAGATAATCCGTGAAGGTTAGCAATATCTAAAGCCAACTCATGCAGCGTGATACCATTTTTTTCTGCAAGAATACTCTTAGCGATATCAATAAGTGTTGATTTGTAGTCCGCGTCAAAATAACGAGAATTATCATACTCAGAAGAAATTTCATTTGTAGAAGCTTTCTCAGTTTCGACATCAACGGAATTACTAATAGGACTGCTAGTTTCATCAACATCGTCTAAAGCCAGTGATTCTGAAGAGACAACCTCTTCGTGTTGTTCCAATTCGGCCTTACTTCTGTCTTCTTCTAGAATCTCATTCAAACGACGATCAATCTTTGCTAGTGCTTCTTCAGGGTCCTGAAAATAGTCAGTTGACCATAGGCGGACTAACCGCCACCCGAGATTTTCTAAAATCAAATGACGAACACGATCACGGTCTCTTGCTGACGGAGAGCTATGATAGGTAGCACCATCGCACTCTACACCAGCCAAGTAGACACCGGGATGGTCTGGGTGAATCACTCCAAGATCAACCCTGAACTTACTAACACCGATTTGAGTCTGAACTTTCCACCCCTTATCTCGCAAGGCCCAAGCGACTGCTTGCTCAAAATCACTATCGAATTGATCTACACCATATGCGGCCGTCGATTGTTCAGCCAAAGCAATAGGGCCTTTTTCTGCGAACTCCAAATAATGCTTAAGGTGCTCTACTGCTAATGCTGATGTTCGACTCAAATCAATCATCGATGAATTAAAACTCGAAAACACCATCACTTCGCTCGTTGCCCTGGTTATAGCAACGTTTAATCTTCGTTCGCCACCAGTCTTATTTAGCGGACCGAAGTTCATACTCATGGTTCGACCACCTGCCTCTGTCGGTCCATAGCCTAAACTTAAAATGATGATGTCTCTCTCATCACCTTGCACAGACTCTAGGTTTTTTACAAAAACACCATCATATGTATCAGTGGACTTAAAATAGAGTTCTATTTGAGGGTTCTTTCGGCGGGCGTCATCTAACAAATCTTCGACTGTTCGCTGCTGCTCTGTATTTAGCGTAACAACCCCAATACTTTGATGGCAACGCGCAGGATCAGTAAGGCGCTTAACGATCTCTTTAGCCACGGCGACCGCCTCGATCGGGTTATTACGCCCCTTACCCTTCGAATACACTCCATCGACTTGGTGTAGGGTAACCGCAGATACTTTAGTATCTGAAGATGGATATGTAACCAAAGAATTTTCGTAATATTTACTATTAGAAAATGCGATCAAGGTTTCATGCCTACTTCGATAATGCCCTTTCAACCTAAGATGCGGCAAACGCGCAGCCAGTGCCTGATCTAAAATAGATTCTAGATCTTCTTCATCAGGGTCATCAACATTTACAGCTCCGCTAAAGAAACTGGTCGGTGGCATCTGTTTAGGGTCGCCGACAACAATAACGTTCTTGCCTCTGGCGATTGCCCCCACCGAATCCCAGGTAGTCATCTGAGAAGCCTCATCAAAGACCACTAAATCAAATCCACTAAAATCCGAAGGAAGAAATTGTGCAACAGAAAGAGGCGACATCATCATACAAGGGCACAGATCCAATAAACGATTCCCCATTTCATTAAATAGAGATCGCACGGGTTTGTGGCGAGTCTTCTTCTGAAGCTCTCTGGCCAATACACCAAACTCTTTGGGACTATCTTTTGCAAAAGGGTCTGGAACTGTTTGTGCGGCAATCGCTGCCACATAATCACTGGTAGTATTCGATACTTCAGCATCAAGTTCTCTGAACTCATGGATCAACTGCTCATGACTTGAAGCCTTAAACTGACGCAGTTCATCGCTCTCATCAATTAATTGCGGAGCAATCCAGCGGCAAAATGCTGTTAATGCCTGATCCTCTGCGTCATCAGGTAATATGGTTCGAGCTTCAAGCCCTTCTGTTAACATTTTGAGCTGATATTCCTCCGCAGCCCCCTTAGCTGCCAACCACTCACTCCAGGCTTTAAATTTAGAAGCGCTAGCTATTAATTCATCGATGGCGGGGTTAACAGTTTCGAGGGGTGAATTTTCATTAAACTCCAACTCCAGCTTCCTGGCTTCATCTGCTACTGAAATATAAGCACTCCAACACTGCTTAAATTCATTTTTATGACCCACAACTTTGGAATTATCGAGAAAGTCGCGCCCATCAATAAGCTTCGATTTCACCGCAGTAAGAACTACAGAGGGATCATCAGACAAACCTATTATGTCTGACAGCGACTTATGAGCAGCCTTTCCTCTAATGGCTGCAGCACTTAGGCTTTCAGCACTTGTATCCCATCCTTGCCATATCTTATCCTCTTCAAATGGTGCGGCTAACGGCATGATAACTTCTTGTAGACGGAACCCCCTTGCTATATCTAATAACACAGCCAAGTCTTTAAACTTGTCATATCCGAGTTTTTTAGCGACGCTATTAATCTTAAATTTTGCAAAGAAGCGCTTAAACCAACTGTCTTTTACTCTTCTATAGGTATCTACCCATTCCGCAACCGGACTGTTGGCCAGAATTTCCGGAGAGATCTTATGTCCAACGGTGTTAAGCGTTTGGTCAAATTCCTTCTTGGTTTCACTCAATTTTTCGAGGCTACCCAATAAATCTCGAACACCCTTAGTAACAAGGTAACTTAAAGGGTTTGACTCAGCAGACTCAATTAATTCTACCAATGAGTTCACTCGCACTACATTAACAATCGTATTTTCTGACAGACCAACATTAAAATTTGATGCCAGTATTGCTGCACTAGGATAGAGATTGTTGACCGCTAACTTATAACGATTTAGACAATCCACCACTTGGCTTTGCCACGCATTAGACCATCGCCTAGCCTTAAGAACACTAAACTGCGAAGGATTAAGGTGCGATATATCGTTATAAGCCAAGGCCGCCAACTTAACGGTCTCAAGCATTTCATCTAGTTTTTCACTAGAACTAACGGGGGCAGTTTCAAAACCCAAAGACCATGCTAAAGATAAAGAGTGCTTGTCTTTATAAAGAACATCACGAGCTATTGCATCTCGTGCAGATAGCCCATAAATAGATTTCTTATGCAGTGCTTGTACAAAACTGTTAAGCCTGTCTCGCTTCTCTTTTAACGCCCTTACAGATTCTACCCATCCGTCACTCTTGGCCTCAGTGCGCCTATCGGTTGCAACCCTAAGCTGTTCAAGTACCGCTTTTTTATTCGCCTTATTACTATGCAACTCCAGACATAAGTGATCGAGTCCAACCTTTTCCATTCGGCGATAAACAACATGAAGCGCAGCCATTTTCTCTGCCACAAAAAGCACTTTTCTTCCAAGCGCCATGTTATGGCAGATAATATTCGCAATTGTTTCTGACTTCCCTGTTCCTGGTGGCCCTTCCAATACAAAATCCTGAGGCCGCCCAGAAGCTTCCACCGCCACGAGTTGAGAGCTATCACAGTTAAGAGGTGTAAATACCCTCTCAGGGTCAATCTTTTCGTCAACCTCATCACGCAATACAAAGCTGGCATCCTGAACATATGCGTTCTGGGGATGGTCAACTAAGTGCTTAACAAAAGGATTGTCTTTTAAATCATCAAGTCGATCTTTGAGATCTTTCCACATCAGATACTTGGCAAAGGAAAAAGACGCTAGAACTAAGTCTTCTACAACCTCAAAACCTGGCTGTTCCGCTATCGCTGCCCGAACAGTACTCCAAATCAGAGCTACATCCACGCCCGACTCATCTTCAGGTAATGTGTCTCGAAACTGATTGAGATCTATACTGTGCTCGGTGTATAAAAACTCAATCAGTGTCATATTAAATATAGGCGTCTCATCAGGTAATTGACGCACCTTGACCGGAGCCCTAGCGCTGCTTCTGGTGAGTTCTGCGGGTATCAATATTAGAGGCGCGCGATAGGAACGATCATCATCAGGATTTTCCTTCCAGCGCAACATTCCAAGCGCCAGATACAATGTGTTCGATCCACCTTCCTCCAAGTCATTTTTGGATTTCCGTAACAGATTAATTGCATTCTGTTCGAGCTTCTTCTTAGACATATTCGCAAGAAGCACGGTTCCATTAAGCTGTTCTAACGCATACTCTTTATGGATATCTGAGCCAGCCTGTAATCTAAAAGCTTCCTCACTTCGCTGGCTATCGTTTAAAGGACTTTCTTCGGCCGACAGAAACTTAAACGACGCGCCGTCAGCCAAACTATCTTCCATAGAACCGATATCTGGGCAATATAGCTTAATGGCTACCGCTCGATCCTTTAATGCTAATAATGAGTTTCGCTTGGTTAGATCAAGCAGCTTGCGCTGCCAAGCATCAATGCGAGTATCAGGCGTTTCAGCAACAACTTGTTCATCTGCCCTAACAGGTGGTAAAGGAGGAACGACGGGCAAACTTAATGCATTATCTGACTCAGAGCTTTTCTCTTCCGATTTTTCCTCTATTGTAGATAAGGGTTTAATCTTACGCGCTCTGGCTTGCTTAATATCGATTACATAGACAAAGTCATCTTCCTTATCTTCACCAATTAAGTCTCGTGCATGAGCTTTGGCTTGCTCAAAGGTTACTGGCGTATCATTGGTCACCAAAGTACTTTCAAATAACACTAAGTCACGCGCATCAACTCTCTTTCGAAGATCCATTGGATCGTCATTCGTCAAAACAGGAAAGCGCTCATCAATCAACCAAACACCGACATAAGCGTGCCCCTTACCTAAGGCAATGACAGGATTGAGACCCATCAATTCAATACAGCTGGCAAACAGCAGAGAAGTATCAAGGCACGCGCCTATCTTCGAAGCGCTGATATCAGCAGCTAATCGTATACGTTGCCCTTCCTGCGCAAAGCCTTGAGGAGGGGAAACATACGCGATTCGTTGAGAAAAAATGACATTCCACAGTGCTGCGGCCATTAAATATGGCTTTTCTCTTGTATTGGACTGATAGCCATCCGCACTCCTTCCGTACCCGCCCTTTTCGAGAACTTCAGTCACCTGTCGGACAAGTGATTCTACATAAACCCCGTTAGGCTTTACGAATGCGGCTAAGAGATCGGGCTGTCGACTCTCTCCACCCCAAAAATTAGCAGGAAGTACCGCTATTGAAATCATTTTTGTCGTAAGTACGTTTTCAGGGTCATCAAGATAGTAAGCAGTTAGAATGACCGAAACTCTCATCTCTTCAGTCAAATTGAAGAGGACGTCATGTGGGATACTCAGAGGGCGCTGTTGAAGTGATATGACCTGACCAGAGCGAATCTCATCAATTGGCCATTCCTCAGAAGAGAAAAGTTCAGGCTCAGAAGTTAATTTAACGACAAGCTGCCTCAAAGGCCCATGATCTTCTGCCAAGTCAGATTCTAAAGTCGTATAATGCAAGCTTAGATTCCGAAAAAGCGGGTAAGCATTTTGCTGTGCCGCTAATGAAAAAGTAGAAAGGTGCTCAGCTTTAATTTTTAACTTCTGTTCCATTTTTTCTCGCATCCCATCATTCTCAAAACTAGACATTACATAACTATCTAATTTATTTTTAATCGGGATGAGGAACTCATCGCAGAGCCACCCCTCCCATACCACCGGGCATATGGATCACGTACCACCACGGTTCAAATATTCCTATTCACCTTGCTCGCTAAAGAGGCAGTGCTAAATAGATCTTTTCTGCCATATTATTTCTGGTAAAAACATTCTGGACCCTATGGTTTCATTACATCCTTCTTCGAGTATGTCATAAATCATTTCTTTGACATTACTTTCAGTATAGAAACCAGACCAAATCCATTTTTTTATTGCTTCCAATATACATTCTTCATCTTCGTTCATCGTATTTCCATATTTTTTAACTAGTAGTTAACGTATAACTCCACCATCAATTAACCCCAGCATCTCATTCCTGAAATGTTTAACTTTTAACCTGCTCAGAGTGTAGCTAACAAGTCACGATAATTACCAGGGGCTAGGTCAATATAAATATAAAAAAGAAGCTTCACACAAAGAGGAAATGAACTTGACGATATATAGGAGGGAGTGCAAACTGGTCGGCGGTTACGGTGTGTCCCGCCCGCTCAATTGGAGTAGGAACACACAATAACGTAACCTGATGCCATGGGTGGATGTTAACCCCATAGCAGAAAGGTGCCTTCGCGAGTGCGTCAACACTCCGAAGGCGTGGCAGGGTCCCGCCTCAACGCGACCCCGCAGGTGGAACAATAACATAGTCGTAGTCCCTGCTGGAAGCGTCGGGGCCTTGTCTTCCTCTATTTTTAATTGGATAACAAGGCTATGAAAAAGAGTATTTCTACACATCACGTCAGCAATAACGCTGGCTACAATGCCAACGACAATGCTAGCTACAACGGATTGAATGGTTTAGATAAACAAAAAAGACCCAACTTTCACCATCAAGCAATAACACGCTACCCTCTCATGCCCACATGGCGCGTGTATCGCATTTCTTATTGGTCGCCTTTACAGGGCCCCCGCTCTGACACACCAAAGGAGGCTATAAAATGAGCGATGATACGCCAAAACTCGTACATGATGCAGAACCATCGCCCCTCACTGATCGTGAGATCGTCTGGGCTATGCAATCTCGATTAGAGAAACTGTTTTCATTAACACTAGTGACCTCTAATACTGAACTCGGTAAACAAACCCACGTTATTCAATCTCATCTATCCATGGCATCAAATTCGCTGGTGGATGAATTACAGATATTAGCGGAGGAACTCGCGGATCGGTTAACCTTGTAACGATTGATCTTGTAACGACAAACCTTGCAACAAACCTCTCGTGATCGTTTACCAATAAATCAAACATAAGCGATCACGAGTTTGTACGCAGGCTTGAACCTGCTTAAACCATTATATTTTTTGATGGCTAGGGCCATCTTGTTTATCTTTACAGCCTTTTCAAAGTGATCAAGCTTATGTGTCATGATCCACCACTCTGCGGCTTCCTTTGGCTGCTTTACCCTTCTACCCTTCGGCGCCTAACCCTTTGTTTTAGCTTATATAAATGAGGCTACAAGCTGGGATACCATCAAAACTCCTAAAGAGAGATTCTAGGGGTTTGAAGTCCCATTTTTTAACGACTACACTTGAATGCAAGGGTACCAATTCTAGTCATTACAATGCTCGCCCAGTCATGAGGGTTAATGGTTTTGCTACTTCGAATCTCCAAATTTTTTCTGTCCTCTATGAAGCTTCCCGTTATGTTGGCAAACATAGCAGGTGCGCTCCTTATTTTTCCCTGCACCCTATTCGCTGATAATCATAACATTGATTTTTTGGGCCTTAGCTTAGAAGAGTTACTTCAAGTCGACGTCATTACTGCTGGCAAAAGACCCCAGGAAATTGCAGATATTCCCGCTAGTGTGGTGGTTATAACCCGTGATGAAATCCAGCATCGAGGATACACGTCCTTAGTTGAAGTATTAAAGAATGTACCAGGGTTCTATGGTATTGATGTGCATGCCTACACCGGAACCGTTTTTGGAGTTCGAGGATTTTGGACAGAACAATCGCGCAATATTAAATTCCTGGTGAATGGCGAAAATATGATTGAGAACTGGAATGCTCAGTTTACCCTGCGTGGAGGAACTGCCCCCCCTGTTGAGGCCATTAATCGAATAGAAATAGTCCGAGGCCCCATGTCGGTTATCTACGGCAACGGGGCATTCTTTGGCGTTATTAACATAATTACCAACGACCTTGATACACAACAGGGTTCGGGTACCGAGGTGTCAATTCGCTACGGTAGTAAGAATACCCGAAGTGCTTTTTTACGGAGTTATACTTCAGGGTCCACTGATGAAGGTAAGGTTATGCGTTTTTCTCTTAACCTTTCCAAACAACGTAGCGATGGTCAAGATCAGCCTTTGGGAAAAATGGTGTCAACTCCAGAAGATAGTTTTGCATACCCTACGAACCCAGATGACTTGACGACCGATGGAAAATTAAAAATGGACAAGACGTATATGGATATCACTGCACGGCATGGCAATTTTACCGCAAATATGATTTATTCAGAACAGACGTCTGGTTTCTATTTTGTTTTTCCCTCTGTCAACCATGAACCCAAAAACGAAGTAGTGACCAATCATATATCATTACGCTATGACAACTCATTCTCAGAGGACTTTGATTATCAAGTAAAAATAGGTTCATCAAGCATGCGAAGCGTCGTGCGATGGGATGTAATCCACGACAATTTTTACGTTTATGATACCGCTGAATCATCAGCATACTATTTGGAACTAGATGGATTCTACTCCATAGGAAATGACATCGATCTAGCTCTTGGTTATAGCTACCGAAAAACAGATAAATTCTTGATTGTCTGGGACTACCCAGAGCTCTTGCCCTACCTACAAAATGCAGAAATTGAATTCTCGCCTGGCGCAGAACAAGTTGTTGATTCCTTTTATTCACAAATCGAATGGGCACCTTCCAACAATATGAAATTAATACTAGGCGCCCGCTGGGAGCGAGAAAACACGTACGAAATTGCGATTGTTTCTTCACAAAATACGGAAGATGAAGCAATCCGTAGCATAGGCAATGAAGATAGCAGTGTGGATATTATTCCCAGAGCAGCGGCAATATATTCACTGTCGGCACAACACAGTGTTAAGTTATTATACGGCGAAGCGTTAAACCGGCCTGGCCTATTTCAACGGGTTGATTCCTCTAGAACATCAACAATTCCGCTAAAAAATGAAGAGATAAAAACGTTTGAGTTTATTTATTCCGGTATGTTAACGGATACCTTTTCTATAACCACAAGTCTGTTTAGAAATGAATTGGATAACCTTACTGCGCGGGAATTCCCCACAGAAGGTGTCGACACCACCAGTATTGTCAGTAGCTCTGGTGAGGTGGAAACTAATGGGGTGGAACTGGGAGTAATAGCGCAGCTAACCGAGGCGTTGCGTCTTGATGTTAGCCTGACGCATCAGAAAACGGAGGATCAACGAACAGGATTTAGTAATATTGATTTTGGGTACTCCCCTGAAAAACTGGCTTATATTGCTGCTTTTTACCAATTTAGCGAAGAGATCAGCCTTAGCGTCAGTGCACGCTACATTGATGAAATGGAAGCCTTGTGGGTAGGAAATGCAGCAACAGGAGGACGACTCAGTGGCAATCCTGGCAGTGACAGTTACACCGTCGTTAATTTAGGTTGTAGCTGGCAAAGGTATATGGGGGATGATTCATTTCGCATTGGCTTATCTGTACATAACCTATTTGATAAAGAATATCGTTTTGCCACGGTGACCCTGAATGACTGGGCTGATAATGGTTTCGCAGGTGAGGAACGACGTTTTGATCTGACGCTTGAATATACCTTTTGATTTTCAATGGATGTTAATATCCAAATGAAAGGCCTACATTATCGCCCTTACCGGCTATTTTCTTGTCACACACTTCGATAACCTTTTTTCTTAAGCTCTCTCTTATCAACATTACTCCCCATAAAACATTTGACCCAAGATGAACTGCGTTATCATATACTAGATTCCCTATCCATCAAGAAGGTAGACCATGCTAGAACTCGTTTTTTTAGGTACATCATCAGGTGTTCCCACCAAAGAGAGGAATGTCTCCGCGGTCGCTCTCAAACTGCCTGAGCCAAAATCATGGGTACTGGTCGATTGCGGTGAAGGCACTCAACACCAAATATTGCATACCCGTTTATCCCTACAAACCCTAAAGGCCATATTCATTACTCATATACACGGCGATCATTGCTATGGCTTGCCAGGATTGATTGCGAGTGCAGGAATGTCAGGGCGCGCCGAGCCTTTGTACATCATCGCCCCAAAAGGCGTGCAATTGATGTACGAGGCCATTAGGGATAATACGCAACTTCACATACCGTATGACGTGATATTCATTGAGACAGAGGCAATGGGCTCCTACAGCCTAGGCGACACAGACGTAACGGCTCACAAGCTTTCCCATCGAGTGCCGTCTCATGGCTTTTGTTTTACTACCACCACTACAAACAACAACCTCGACATTGAAAGGTTAACTAATGACCGCATTGAAAGAGGCCCTGTATGGGGGAAGTTACAACAAGGAATGGATGTAACTCTACCCGACGGAACGAGTTTAAAAGCATCCGATTATGTTGAGACCACACAATCAACCCAGCGAATAGTCATCGCTGGCGATAACGACCAGCCTGCACTGCTATCATCGGTAGAGGGTAACATTGACGTGTTGGTACATGAATCGACATACACAGAGGAGTTATTGGAAAAGGCAGGCCCCGGCCCACAGCACAGTAGCGCTAAGAGAGTTGCTACTTTTGCAGCGGAATACGGTATACCCAACCTTGTATTAACGCATTTTAGTGCGCGGTTTCAGGCGACGTCTTCTCGGGGTGATTCCATTGATGATGTAAAGATTGAGGCAGAGAGTGTGTACGATGGGAACCTTTATCTAGCTAATGATTTCGATACATTTTCTTTGTCTACAACTGAAAACCTTATTAAGAACGAGTCGCAACACCCCGTAGACAATATTAAGTGATGTAAACGAATGAACTTAGTAACCAATAATGATGCTCTGCAACAACGACTGCCCTACTTTTCAGGCAAGTACGAATATCGCATTAAACTAACTATCAATCTCGTTCAATTCGACTCGTTCTTCAAACTATGCACGGAGTTAGATACAAATGCCTGATCAACGACTGTGTAATAGCATTATGCCAATACACCCGATGTTATGAATGTATCAAAAATGTGCAGCGACGCCTACCGGCCATTAGCGGACATTTAATCTTCGAAGACAAAGCCAGCTAGCTTCACATTAGCGATAAAGCGGTCATTCGATTCAACGCCAAAATTTGGAGCGTTTTTGTGTTGTGAGGAACGAACAACGCAGAAAACGTCCCTCAAGATTTTCTTGTTAGCTGTATTAATCATGGCGCGATTTCTCCGCCTTCATTAACACCCTAAATTCTGAAATTAGCAATTGCCTAGACTCAACTAAGGAAGTAGGTAAATCCCGGTGACTATTTCTGACAGATTCAATAAGTTGGAATAGACGCTCCGTTCCTTCTTCTGTTGAAATATCTACTTTGCCAAATGTCTCGTCATATAAATCACAACTTAGTGTGGTCGCCTCTTGCCCAAACTTTGCGATCTTTGCATAACTTGACTGTTCAAAATATATCGCATGCTTTCTTACTTGAACTGAAATTCCATCAGCAACTTTGACCAATCCAGTAGACCAGTCGTAATACTGTTGCTTCTTCTCTACCGGACTTGGGTATTTATTCTCAATTGGCTTAAATATTTCAATATACAAATCGTGCCAATGCATCATTGATTCATATATTTCTTTAATTGCGTCTGATCGCTGTGCGTCCAGCCTTGAAAGCCCCACGCTTTGCTCATGTGCATAGATTGATAATTCCGTTTTCAAGGCCGTAGATTTTTGATCCAACTCGAATTGGTATTTCTGTATCGTTTTTTTGATTTGCAGATCCAAGAATTTTTTTGAAAAATACCAAGCAACTCCTAATGCAATTCCTGCACCTCCTAAGGCTGAAATAAAAATTGTGAGCATATCTACGGTATCCTTTTGTACAGCTAACGCCTCAAACATGGGCGCTTTCGTCCTATGCCTTGACTTGTTAGGCCATTATTTTTCATTTAGTAACGAAACAATCATATTATTAATACGCTCACAACCTGATTTAATTGCATCTTCTAATTCTACTACGCCACCACTAATACCCAATTCGATTTTCATACAAGCAATAACACTTGGGAGTTGTTGCATATGTTCTGAGTGTTTGTTAATAGCAAACTTGAATAACTGCACTGCATCACAATCAGGGTCTTGTTTTCTTAAAGTTATTTCAAAAAGAGTTTCCGCGATGTTTGCCAGACATTCTAAAACTTTTTGCGATGTAACTGCATTGGCAGCTGTATACATTTGCCCAAATATAAATTCATTATCTGAAAGAACTTTATTGATTTCTGACTGATCATTATTTATATCAGCTGCCTTAACAATTAGTTGCGTTTGGCGATTAAGAGCGCCTGATATATTTAATAAAGTATCTTTTTTTAAGTCATTTTTGTGATTTTTATACTTCCAAATATTTGTCCCTACAAATGTTATTACAGCAATAATAATTGCTACTATGGAAATAATCTCTGGTGTTGTCATATTCATCCTTTTAGAGCCTAACTATCTATTGACCTGTTTCTCGAAAAACCAGCACAGCCTCAAAAGACCACTTTTGAGGCAAATCATGAGCCTCACAACGGTAACTAACCGTTTCCTTAGGGTCGTCACCCGCCATAATAAAACGAAGTATAGATGAGGAATACAGACAGGTAGTCAATGACCGTGAAAATGCCGTTTGAAGCCCCAAAGTAGCAAAAATGAAAAACGACGTCTACCGGCCAAAAGCGGTCGCTCATTTGTTTAGAATATTTGTAAGTTGAACATCTACTCTTCGCCCATTCCTGAGCTCGAAACTCTTCTGCGAAAGCTCGTTTTATCGCCAAAGCGGACGCTCCCAGGGTCAGGGTGGGTAATATATTTTAACTGGATAATATTCAAATATGCGTGTTATCTTGTTAGTATTTCTCGGATAATGGGTATACCGCTAGCTCACACTACGGTGTTATACGGAAAACGAATTAACTGCCAGGAATAAATATGACTCTCAGCACAAAAACCAAGAAGGTTATGTCCGACGGCTGGACGATAATAGAGACTTATATTCCTGACAAGGGATTAGAGAATGAATACTATTACGAAGGTAAAAAGGCTCCTTCTGTAAAAATGACCGATAAAATAAGTGAGCAATATGCTGCTTATACATTAATAGATAAAGACTTAAGAAGTGTCATTTTCTGGCTTAATAAAATAGAGGAATTAGAGCCAGAGCCGCTTGATAGAGTAAAGAATCCAGATAAGATGAATCTGATTAAAGGTCTCTTTGTTGCAGCATTAACATTCTATGGAAAATGTTTCACCTCATGTGAAGGACGGAAAGTAAAGTTAGAACGTGATTTTATCGATGAAGAGCACCGCGAAACACATGACCGTATAATGAAGCTAAGACATAACTTTGCGGCCCACAGTGGTGCAGAGAACTTTGAAGAAGTAAAAGTAAGTTTAGCACTTCACCCAAGTAAAAAATCTGATATGAAACCTCAGTTATATACCGAGCTTATTCAGCCAGATTATATTGCTGATGAACTAGAGTTCAATGCTTTAGCTGAAAGCCTTAAGGAGAAAGTGTTTGATAAACGCACATCTGTAGGGGAAACGGTATTTGAAAAGATTGTCATCCCTAAAGGTAAAATGTATTGGTATAAGAAGGCAAAAGCTAACAAGTAGCAGCAACGGACTTGTCAAACTGTCACTCAAATTGCGGCGCCATTTCAACAAGCCCCTGTGCTAGGCGTTATTGCCAATCTTGAGTGACCGCTTTGGCTCAAAATCATCTGTTTGCCATGAATACGCCAGTCGCCGAACTGTGAAAACAGCGGGCGTCCTATTTTCGGATGATTGAATTCCACTAACGTCGCCTTTGGGTCGTCCCCGCCATAATAAAAAGAAGTATAGATGATGAATACAGACAAGTCGTCAGTGACCGTGAAAAGGTCGTTTGAAGCCAAAGTAGCAAAAATGGAAAACGACGTCTACCGGCCAATAGCGATCATTAATGGGAAATGCCTGAGCGCTTACTTTTCACCCACATTTCACTTTGCCCCCTCTACTTCTTCCATGAAGCCTACAAAACGTGTAACGAAAATCGTCACTACAAATGCTCAGTTAGATATACAGATGTATGTGAATATCCTCGTTTTTTAGGTAGTCAGGTCTCGTGAGTACCTAAATGATTGGTCGCCGATTCACGCAGGAGGAAAAGTTAAGTTATTGATATTTAAAGGGTAAGACCGTTGAGGTGTCTCCATAATTGAGGGAGGAGGTCGCGTTAAGAACAGGCGCTCGCTTTCTACAAATTGGATGGTAAACTAATGGTAAATTATCAATCTAAATTGTTGAATTCCTTAAAGATTGTCGTAGCCGGATAATGAAATATGAATTCTAAAGAATATAAGACAATTTGTGCTAAACCTGATGTACTTCAGATTACGGTGCTAGAAAGAACTCTTGCAGCTTTGGAGAAAGAGGGCGCAAAAGAATCCAGCATAATTGAGAACGTTCTGGCTATCGAACCAATTGAAGTTCCCGAAAGCTTTAGTGGAGATGAAAGTAATCTCTACTTCAAAGTGAATTGCGGTGAAGACGAAGCTGAAGCGATAACTGATATTCTTTTCGATCTTGAAGCGTCATCTGTACCTGTAGATGGTATAGCTACGTCAGAGACATACCAATTTGTTGAGCTTGTTAATACTTGGAGTGAGCTAACTGAGTATGTTGCAAAAACGTATAACCAGGCACTGAAGAAAGACGCCGATAACAAAAGCAGCGTTTCTTAGCGAAGCGTTAGGCATAAGGGAATAGCATGTCAGGAGATACATACCTACGGAGTATTTTGAATCAATATGCTGTAAATGTTTCTGGTGCAGAAGCCGCTGGTACTGAAATTTACCCTGTTATTCAAAAGTGGGGAAATAGCTACCTTGTAAAGACTGAGTTTTCAGGTTCTCTAGCAAAGGGAACTGGAATAAGTATTGGAACAGACGCTGATATATTCATATCCGTTTCGTCAACTACACCTGGAAATTTAGCCAATTTATATGAAACATTATTTAATGCGGTTACTCAATCTGGATACACAGCTAGAAAACAGAATGTTTCGATTGGCACTACAGTAAATGGTTACAAAATAGATTTAGTCCCAGGCCGACGACAGTCACAGCATGGCAATGTTCACAGCCTCTACAAAAGTAAATCGGGAAGCTGGATTCAAACTAACATCAATACTCATATTAACCACGTTAAAGGTAGCAATAGAATAGATGAAATAAGATTGGCAAAAATCTGGAGGCAACTTAACAATCTTGATTTTCCTTCATTCTACTTGGAAATGGCTGTTATAGATTCATTAAAATATTCTAGTATTGGAAACTTATCAGATGATTTTTTAAAGGTTCTTGACTTTTTTAGGGATAGTTTAGCCTCAACAAGGTATGTTGATCCTGCTAATACGAATAATATCATTTCTGACGATTTGGATGCCACAGAAAAATCAGCAATATCCGCGCAAGCAAGGTTATCTCGAAACCAGCAAACTTGGGGAGGCATAGTTTGGTGATATGAATAAGGCAAAAGGGAAATCAGTAGTAGATGGAAAGAGTTTTTTAAGGTCTGCATTCGCAGCAGAACAAGAGGTATTGAGTGTACAGCTAAAGCTGTCTTCTGAATCCATTACTCACGATGGAGTAATGGGTGATGTCAATGAGCAACACTTCATAGAAGTCCTTAGGAAATATCTACCAAATCGATATGCCGTTGACAGTGCAATTGTTATTGACTCGAATGGCGCAACAAGTGACCAGATAGATATCGTTATCTATGATCCGCAATATACTCCAACTTTACTGGATCAACATGATCATCGTTTCATACCAGCGGAATCGGTATACGCCGTTTTCGAAGTGAAACCGACTATCAATAAGAACTATCTTGAGTACGCAGCTAAAAAAGCTGAGTCTGTTAGAGCTTTGGAACGTACAAGTGTGCCCATAACTCATGTTGCTGGTAAGCCAATCGTAAAAGAATTATTTCCAATACTGTCTGGTATCGTAGCCACCACTATAGATTGGGTAGAGGGTTTCTCGAGTGAAGCATTTATTCAAAATAATAGTGCCTTAGTTGATCTGCAAGCACTGGATTGTGGGTTGTCGGTAACAGGTGGTTGTTTTGATGTGTTTGAGGGGGAGCTTGCTGTGGGCCCCACAAACAACTCATTAGCGTACTTTATTTTTAGACTTTTACAGAAACTGAATAGCCTTGGAACAGTGCCAGCGGTTGATTGGAACAAATATGCAATGGTTATGAGTGAGCAAGATGCTTAACAAGGTGCTGCTAAATAATGTTCAAATTTCATGAAGAGTATATAGGAAAAATATGACTATCGGCACCTTTAATAGGTGGAATCCGGCTTGGGGCAGTACTTGGGCTTATCGGCTTTTCCAGCAGCATCATCGCCAGATCAACATGTTGTATTGGTCACATGTTGGGGCCAAAAGATTCGCTTTTGAATCAACGACTAACTTTAACAAGGAAGATCATGCAAGTGTGTTATTTACCCTGCCAGACGCTGATAATAAAAATCTTGATATACGCTTAGGTGAATGGGGAGATAGTTACTCTGAATTTGATAATTGGGTCAGATTGAATGCACTTGTTGGGATCACTGGGTATCTTGAAGTGTTTTTGAAAACTATTATTCGAGCTGCACTGGAATCAGATCCAGGTATTCTACATGGATCTTCTCGTACAGTTGATGGTGTAAATTACCTCAAGTCTAATCCTAAATACTCTCTAAAGGAGCGTGCAGATGACATTTCAATTGGAGATTGGAATCAGCGTATTGCAAAATATGAAAAGCTATTCGGTTCCGCTCCAAATACTATGAAATCATCAATTGCCAAGCTGGAAGACCTCCGAAGAACAAGAAATGGTGTTACCCATACATTTGGAAGAGCTAGTGATGATTATGATTCCATAATCGATGCGAACACTAAACCGCAAAGAAAGGTATCTGAGAAAAAGTTCGTTGAAACGCTTGCGTTGATAGGAAAAATTGCAAAAGAAGTTGAAAGAGATTTGGCTGTTAAGCATGTTGGAGACTATGAAACTGTATACTTCTATCATCAATGGGATAAAGAGTTTGATTCCAATCACCAAACAGAATCTAAGGTGCTAAAGAAGAAAGTTGGTCAGCTTCATAGCAGGGGTATGGGAAATACCTATTTCCAAGAGCTAATCAACTATTACAATGCAATATAAATTCGTATAAATATGAAATGCCTAACAAGCAGCTGCAATCTGACTCTGCAACCTGTCATTTTTGTGCAAAAACCGACAGTTTGCTACGCAGTTGAGCTGGGCGTTAGATTTTCGTTACTATTTAAGCTCGGAGTTTTATATGCCAGTAAATTGTTGGGCCTGTGATTATCTTTTTATTGAAGGTGATAGTAGCGAAGGTTTACCTGAATGTCCTAAATGTGGCTCTTCTGGGAAAGTAATGCACCCATCAGGTCAAGAGGCTCGCTTACAAGCTGGTCTATGTATAACATCGAGCCCACCTAGCGGTGGTCGTTGGGAGTGTAAAAGCGAAACTAAGCATTCATATTATAAAAAAGATGATGAACACCATTTTATTGATCGCACAATAGATCGGGCTAATAATCATTATTATGAGCGAATCATAAATAAAGAAACAGGTGAAGTTGTAAGAGAAGTAGATGAGCGCCTAACCGAACACCAAGGCCGAGGTTCAGCAAAACATAAAAAGAAAATCTAACCAAAAGCACCAACGGACTCCATAATCTGTCGCGGTTTTTTGCAAAGAAACGCAAAATCCCCGCCAAATTATTCCGCCGCTGTGCTAAGCGTTATTTCTAATGTCCGCTTTTGCGAAGTTTGCCTGTTTTCTTCCATACCCAACTTTGACCGCTTTGTGAAAGTAGGGAGCGTTTACAGCATTAGCTCGAGTGACCGCGCTGTAGGAACAGATAATGCCCTATTTTCGAATGAATGAATTCCACTAACGTCGCCTTTGGGTCGATAGCAGACCACACTCCTCTATATACTTAACTGCTGAAAACGATACGTATTCATACCCGCTAAAGCATCCAAAACCCTATCCATCCAAAAAGACTAGCAGATTGCCACACATAATAAAGGGAATAATAAATAACGTAATATGAATTCCAAATATCAACATCTAAGTCTCACCGCTGGTGATATGTTACTTCATGATTGAAGTTGCAGCTCTGCCGTCATCGAACTCATAGATTTAATACGCCAACTATCATTAAAAACAGCACCGCGCTCAACACAGATAAATTGCAGATGGCCATTAGGGCCAATGTCTTTCATCTTTGCAGCAAGTTCCGTATAAGGGTTCCAAACAATAGCGCTTGGACAGCAACTCCCCTTAACGTCGGCGATTGTTACCCCTTCTCGATCACATAAAATGGACTGCTCCTCACCAATACCTTGATAGACTCTATCAACTTCGTTTGTGAACGTAATGTCCTTCGCCTGAATGCAAGGCGTCAGTGCATCTGTTTGATCAAGGTATTCTTCCCTTGTTAATCCTGTCACACGGGTTGCGTCTAGATGATTGATGGCAAAGTAAGTGTGAAAAGCCCAGCTAAAAGGCATTTCATCACCACCTAAATTTACGACGGTTAAGGCTAGCTTGACGGAATCCCCTAGCGTCATCGAAAGCTTTAGCTGAAAACAATAATCATAGGTTTCCGCTTCAGTATCTTGGGTATCAAATAAAAAATCTAATTTCACTTCCCCGTTGGCAAACTCTTCGATGCTTTTTACGGTCCAATCATTATTTCGTACAAAGCCATGGTTAGGCTTTTGACTGTCCGTTGGGTGAGGCCCAAACCATGGTGCACAAAGGGGGATTCCGCCGCGAATGGGTACTCCTTGTTCAAAGACGGCCTTTGGGCTGAGCCAAAGTAAGGGCGCTTTGTCTTTAGGTTTAAACTCTAACAACTGAGCGCCGTAGGGAGATAGAACGGCATTGCATAGAGGGGAGTCTATCACCAACAGAGGCAGCCCTGGTGCAGTGCTTTTATAGAGCACTGTGCTATTGGACAGGGAGATGCTATTGATGTCAGTTGTAAGTGCCTGAAGATCGCTATCTTTCATAATCGGTGATCCTGTAACCATTTTTCAAGGAAGAGCTTAACGATCGGAAATAAAAAAGGCTACTCTTTAAATATTTTCGCATTGTCACCTTCAATAAATTCGTCGACATTTTCCCCAAACAATCTTGATGCCAAATATTGGTGAAAATCAACAACACTCTTTTCCAACTCAACTAACTTTCCACCTTTACCTAGTTTTGACTGCATACCTCGTTGGGCTCGCTCACAAATCCATTTATCTTCAGCAAAAAATGCTTCCGTAAAAGCCTTGCTCTGCTTATCTTCCTTAAACATGGATTTTGGAAAAATTGCGCCAGAGCGAATAACACTCTTATCGGCTCCATCAGGAAGCATTTGAATCCACGACAAGGAATCATAAGAAAGTATGGCGACGAAGGAAGGTGGAAGTATTATCGTAAGATAATGGCTGTAGGCTTCTGGATAACCCCCTCGAAACCACTTCATTAGCTTGCTAGAATTGTCCACCGATTCACCCCCAGTAATAGTCCATTCAGCGGATCCAGCCACATAGTAAGCGGTCTTAGTAGGGCCGACGGTTTCTAGAGTTTCTTTGTGAACTTTAAAGACATGGTACCCTTCAGCGGCATTTTCCATGGCCAATTTCCAATTGGCATCCCAATGTTCGAGGTTCCCACCCGAATAGCTATCAAACCGTTGGGGTTCGAAAATCGCGGTATAATTGTCAATACCCCTAAGTCGCTGCGACAAGGGTGGAGCTTTATCGTCAAGGTTAATAAACAGTAGTCCCGACCAAATCTGTAACTGAAATTGAGGTAAACAATGTTTTTCTTTATCGATACGGATACTGCCCGTGTGTGGCGCGCCCTTCAACGCGCCTTTGTCATCATAAGTCCATGCGTGATAAGGACAGATGATGTTACGGCCAACGTGACCAAAGCCTTCGTCCAATAACGGAGTACCTCGGTGACGACAGTTATTGGACATTGCCCGTAGCTCGCCATCTTGACCTCGCACTATTGCAATGGCCTCACCCGCAAGATTAAATGAAAAATAGTCGCCTGGGTTAGCAATGGCTTGTTCCGCACAAGCAAACACCCACTCTTTACTAAAAATCTTATCCGCTTCAAGTTTGAAAATATCGTCATTACAGTAGGTTGCGAAAGGCAAAGCAGTCGCCTCGTCCATGGAAGCCGCTGCCAGTTGTTGATATTGGGATAGTAGCTCTTTCATAACATCACCTCAGCACTTAAGAAAAAAGAAATGGAAAGATAAACAACACCCCTAATGCCAATGCCCGCGCAGGCTACTAGGATGGTGATTTTGGAGAGGATATTGGTCATGAGGTAACTCCCGTGTCAATCTATAAGCCATACCTGTGGAACAGAACTGTATCATAGCGAACACCAGTCTATGACACAATAGTGTTTCATAGATTTTTAGGGTACTCTTACAAAATTAGCCTTACAAAATAAGCCTTACGCCATACGGAGACAACAATGAAATCCAGCGACCCTAGAGCAAATCGCTCCCGGCAAGCCCTATTAGCAGCAGGCATTGAGACCTTATTGCTAAACCCTAATGCTAGTTTGTCTGAAATTGCTGCCCATGCCGAAGTCGGCCGGACAACACTCTATCGCCATTTTAAAACCAGGGAGCAGTTAATCCAAGAACTTGCACTTGAGTCTCTAGCACTCACCAATGCCGCTATAGAACCCATCATAAAGCAGGAACTTAAGGGGCGTGAAGCAATCGAATCCATGCTACACGCACTTATGCCATTGGCAGATCGTTTTCACTTTTTGCTGTCCCTGTGGAATATCGCCGAAGATGACCCTGAAGTAACTAACATCTATAACCGTCAGCTCGAATATCTATCACTACTAGTAGAGCAAGGTAAGCAAGAAGGAAGCATCACGCGCGAGATGACAACAACCTGGTGCGTAACCATGATTGATTGTTTGATATATGGGTGTGCATCGCTAGTGCGTAGCGGTGAGTGTGATGTGCAAACAGCGTCTACATCTGCCGTGAAAACACTATTTGGCGGCATTGGTGCTTAGGTGTCATCGAAATCGACACCAACCCCCCGAACACAGAAATCCCCGTTCGAGTGAGGTAGTATTAATGTAGTATGGACACATTAAAATAGACAGGACTCGTATCCCCACATGAAAAAGCTTCTTATGCTCCCCTTTGTGCTGCTTGCACAAATCTTTGGTAATGTCAGTTGGATAGCACCACCTTGGGTAAGCGCTATCAATCGCTCTCGGCAGAACCGGCCTTTTGTCTTTTATGGTTGGATTGGGCTTTTAATCGCATTTGCTGCCACCTATCTGTATTACGGCACATTACCCAAACCGATTACCGTCATGGCAGAGATTCAGCCGCTTAGCATCACTGAAAACAGTGACTCAGCGACGCCGGATAGGCTGTATATTGAGTTTAACTATGACGTATCCAACCTTAGTGACAACCAACCACACCCAGAGGGGGTGCCGTCGGTTGCAAGAATTGATTTAGCGGGAAAAGACATCACTCGTGGTATTAGTCTCTCACCGTCATTAAAAGGCACGTGGTCTTGGGTTAATGATCGTCAGCTTCAGTTTGTTCCAGAAAACGATTGGCCTGCAGGTGTAGAGGTTAACGTTAGCTTTGATGCGTCTATTTTTTCACCAGAGACACAGCTGACAACGGATACCTACTCATTTCAGACCCCAGCTTTTGAGATGTCATTTACCAACATCGAGTTCTATCAAGACCCTACCGACATTTCAGTAAGACGGGTTGTTTCTACCCTGTCATTTACCCACCCTGTTGATACAACGTCCTTTGAAAAGAAGCTCTCCATGGGAATGCGGCCCTCCGGTACTGGCGTTACTCAGCAACCGACAGCTTTCCAATACAATGTCACCTATGACAAGAACCACAGAGAGGCCTATATCCAATCGGTGCCGGTGGCATTACCGGATCAACCCAATTTTATGTCGATTCAGGTCGTCTCTGGGGTAACCAGTATATTAGGGGGCGAAAGCTCAGAGGATTCGATAGTAGAGAAGGTGTTAATTCCCGACCTCTACAGTTTTTTGAAAGTAAGTACGGCAAAGACGCAGATTGTTCGAAATGCTAACAATGAGCCTGAGCAAATGTTGATGCTTGAGTTCACGGATGACATTAGTGAGAAGGTGTTGCTCGATAAACTGTCGGTGGTTCTTCTGCCAAAACACAACCCTGCTAAGGGCAAGCGGTATTGGAGCAGCCCAAGAGAAGTGAATGCTGCGGTAATCGCTAATAGTGAAAAGGTGGCGTTACGATTAATCCCTAATGAGAGAGACGCGTCTAAGATTTATACGTTTGCGTTTGATTTGCCGGTTGGTCGACACCTATACCTTAAGCTTGCGCCTGGGCTCACATCGGTGAATAAATTTGTGCACGCCTCCTTTTATGACACCTTATTAAATACCCCCTCCTACCCTAAAGAGATCGATATTGCGGGTGAAGGCTCGGTATTAACCTATTCAGGTGATCATAAGCTCAGCGTCTTATCCCGTGGTGTGTCTGCTATGCAGTTCTCAGTGGGTCGGTTGCTGGACCATCAGATAGCCCATTTGGTATCTCAAACCAATGGTGACATTACTAACCCTCGGTTTACCAGTTGGCAGTTTAATGCCAAGAACCTGTCTGAGTTCGGTAGTGACATTGTGCGTATCCAGTCTCAACACCCGAGAGAGGCCAATTATTCATCATTGGATTTGTCTCGTTATCGACAAAACGATAATGGCCCTCAAAAGAGCACAAGCCAGTTTGGGTTGTTTTTTGTGGAGATAAAAGAATGGGATCTGCAAAGGAAGAGAACCGTTTATGGGGCGACCGATAGCCGCCTTATTTTGGTTACTGACCTGGGTGTGATTGTTAAAAACAATGCTCATAACGGTGCCAATAGCTCTCATGATGTATTTGTTCAGTCAATTGCATCCGGAAAACCCGTAGCCAATGCGACTGTGGAGTTATTGGGTAAAAATGGTATTGCTTTGTATTCACGCACCACAACATCAGATGGTCATGTGCAGTTCCCTTCTACCCGTGACTTTAGAAACGAAAAGCAGCCGACGGTGTATGTGGTTAAAAACCAGGATGATATTTCGTTTATTCCGTTTGACCGTCGATCACGACAGATCAATCTGTCCAAATTTGATATTGGTGGTGTCAGTACTAGAAATAATCACCGCTATTCTGGCACCAATTACGATAAAGGGTTAAACGCCTTCTTGTTTTCAGATAGGGGTATTTACAGGCCGGGTGAAAAAGTGAACATTGGCTTGATTGTCAAAAACCAAAACCTGTCGAATGTTGAGAACATTCCCTTGGAAGTGGTTATCCGAGGCCCTAGAAATAACGAAGTGTCGGTTAAACGACAAAAGCTGTTGAAGAATGGCTTTTTTGATATTCAATACCCAACCGATGCGACTTCCGATACGGGTAAGTACAATGTTTCGCTGCACTTGGTTAGGGATAACGGAGCCTCAGGCAAAAACAAAGGATATCGAGGACGGGAAATTGGCTCTACTAGTTTTAAGGTAGAAGAGTTTCAACCGGACACGATAAAAATCGAGAGTACGTTAGAAAACGCCCCGAAAAAAGGTTGGTATAACAGCAACAGTGTCACCGCTAAGATAAGTTTACAAAATCTATTCGGCATTCCCGCACAAGATCGAAAAGTGTCGGGCCATGTCATTATAAGACCGGCAAGCTTTTCATTTAAAGACTATGCCAGTTATACGTTCTCCTCACCCTTTACCTCGTCTCTTTCCAATAACCAGACATCATTAAGCACGAATGAGCCGTTGGAATCACAAAAGACCGATGCCGATGGTTTCGCCCGCTTTGATATTGACCTGCAACGTTATCAAGAAGGCACCTATCGACTTAAATTTATTACTGAGGGGTTTGATCAAGCTGGTGGTCGCAGTGTTACTGCCATCAATACGACCCTTATCTCTCCACTGGACACCCTTGTAGGGTTTAAAGCTGACGGTAAGCTGAATTACATCAATGCCAACAGCAAACGATCCATTGAGTTTATTGTTATCAACAAGGCACTGAAACAAATTGAGCAAGCTGATTTAACCTTCAAGCTGCTTGAAATTCAGCCCCTTTCAACCTTGATTAAACAGAGCAACGGCACCTACAAGTACCAAACGGTTAAACGTGAGAAAGAACTCAGCCGTTCGGCATTCTCCATCACTGAGGCGGGTCATCAATATACCATCGATACCGCTTTACCGGGAGATTTTGCCATTGAGCTGATGGATGCAAACAATCGACGGCTATCCCGTGTTGAGTATTCCGTTGTCGGTCATGGCAACATGGCAGGCAAGCTGGATAAAAACGCTGAGCTGCAATTAAAGCTGAATAAAGCAGATTATGTCGCCGGTGAGTTGATTGAGATGAATATTAAGGCCCCTTACTCTGGCGCGGGTCTTATCACCATAGAAACCGATAAGGTGCATCACTTTAAATGGTTCTCTACAGATTCTGACAGTACCCTTCAAACCATTCCTATTCCCGATACTTTAGAAGGCACCGGTTATGTGAATGTGGCCTTTGTTCGTGATGTCAGCTCTAAGGAGATATTCGCTAGCCCATTAAGTTATGCCGTGCAGCCCTTTACCATCGATAAAAGTAAACGAAAGATTGATGTGAAGGTTGAGGTTAACGATATCGTCCGTCCAGGCAAACCCATGGAGATTAGTTATACCGCATCACGAAAATCTAGAATTGCGCTATTTGCGGTCAACGAAGGTATTCTTCAAGTGGCGAAATATAAAACGCCTGATCCTTTGGGACATTTCTTACAAAAGCGCTCTTTGGATGTTGAGACCTTACAGATCCTGGATTTGATTTTACCGGATTTTGATTTGGTGAAGGAGTTATCTGCCAGTGGTGGTGGTGAACGCTCTAAAAAAGCCTTGGGTAAAAACCTCAACCCATTTGCGAGAAAGCTTGATAAACCTGCTGTGTATTGGTCGGGTATTCATGATGCGGGCCCACAAAGCCGAATGGTACGTTTTGATGTACCCAATACCTTTGCCGGGGAATTACGTGTTATGGCAGTGGCCGTTGGTGAAGACTCGATGGGCGCAACCCATGACTCCACCATTGTGAGAGGCCCGTTTGTACTGTCACCCAATGTATTAACACAGGCGGCACCGGGGGATGAGTTTATGGTGACCGTGGGGGTTGCCAATATTATTGAAGGTTCCGGTAAAGGGGCTGACGTGGCACTTTCTGTTGAGTCATCAAAACATCTTACTATCGTGAATGATGCCGAATCATCATCAAGCGCAACACTCGCCATTGATGAAGGTGGTGAAGGTCAGTTAACGTTTAAGGTGAAGGTAAATGAGATCTTAGGCGCTGCTGAATTACGTTTTACTGCGAGCCATAAAAATGAAAGCACCACGAGAACCGCTAGCTTAAGTGTACGACCTGCTATGCCCTATTACACTAGCTTTGATAGTGGCTTTGAGAAAAGCGGCACGGTGGAGCAAGCATCTGATCGACGTCTGTACGCGAATTTGGCAGAGCAATCCATCGCAGCGTCCGCAAGCCCGTTAGTGCTGGTGGGTGGGTTAACGTCTTATCTCAAGTCGTTTCCTCATGGTTGTACTGAGCAGGTGGTCAGTAAGGTGTTTCCTCTGATCGGGTTGGCAACCCACCCCGCCTTTGGGCCTCACCAAACCAACGTACAGTCTCACTTTTCTCATGTCATCACTAAATTGAGAGAACGACAACTAGGGGATGGTGGATTTTCATTTTGGCCTGGGCAGCATACAAGTGCTGAATACCCGAGCATTTATGTGATGCACTTTTTGATTGAAGCCAGGGATACGGGTTTTCCGGTTCCTAAGGATATGATGCAACGGGGCCAAGCTTATTTAACGGATTATGTTGGTCGTTCATCTGAAAGTCCGAGTGACGATTTAAGTGATGCTAGGGACAGGGCCAATGCGATTTATTTGTTAACTCGATTGGGTGTTGTTACCACCAACTATTTGGTTGATCTTCAAGAGTACCTTGAGAAGGACTATAAAGAAGACAGTAACAAGGTATGGCGTAAGGATTTGCTAGCATCCTACATGGCGGCGACGTATGCGCTATTACAAAAAGAGGATGAAGCTAACCGGTTAATTGCTGGTTACGAGATCGGAGCTGAAACACAACAACAGCTTGATGATTTCCATTCGCCCCTAGCGCAAGATGCACAACACCTGTATTTGTTATCTAAACATTTTGAAGCACTCGCAAGATCATTGCCAGGTGACAATGTGTTAGCCCTTACTGAGCGAATATTTAGCGGGGAATACAATACCATTTCTTCTGCTTACAGTGTTTTGGCATTAGGGGCTTACAGTAAGTTGGTGTTAGACAAACCCTTGGATGAAAATATTGTATTTACTGCGCAGGTTCAAGGTAAGAGCGTTGACTTAACAGCGTCTGCTACGCCCTTTTTAACAGCGAAGTATAAAACCGATGTGGAAGCTGTATCGATAAAAGGTAAATCACCGTTGTTTTTCCTTAACGTTCAGTCTGGTTTTGATAAAGGCCTACCTCAAGAACCTGTGAGAAATAACATTGAGATCATTCGGGAATTCTTGGATGAAGATGGAACAGAGATCACCGAGTTTGAGCAAGGTAAAGAGATTACCGTACGGTTAAAAGTGCGGGCGCTAGGTGGTAAGAAACTCACCAATATTGCGGTAGTTGATTTATTGCCGGGTGGTTTTGAAGTGATAAGAAGCTCGGTGGAAAGAACGGCCTATAACTGGCGAGCGGACTATGTGGACGTGCGCGAAGACCGGGTGGTTTATTATGGCAATTTTGATAGTTCACTGAGAGAGTTAACTTACAAGGTGAAGTTAACCGCTGCGGGTAGCTTTGTGATACCACCTTCCTTTGCTGAGTCCATGTATGATCGTTCCGTTCGTGCGGTTTCTAAGGCGGGGGTATTTACAGTGAACAAGGCACGCTAAGACCTAACATGGGATAAAACTTCTGAAAGCGAACGCTTTATTCCCTGTCTCCGTATACAACGCTGCTACACTCTGATGGTGTCATCGATAAACGGGAATACTTCACTGGGAGACAGTGCAATGATTAAGCAGTTAGGCAGTTTTCTCGCCG
>CAJXXT010000004.1 GCA_913063495.1 uncultured Gammaproteobacteria bacterium
GGGTTTGATACCACCACATCAACCATATCGTCTATATCTAGGCTGGATAGCGGTTTATTTAAGGTGTTACCGTGGCGAATCTGTTGTGGCACTTCGATTCCGTGCAACATCATATTGGTGGTACATAACAGGTGCGGCAGCTGCTTCTTTTCCACTCCATGCACCGATTGTTGTAGGAGTTTCTCTCCATCGGTGTCTTTGACTTGCTGTTTTAGTGTATCCACCGAACAGGCCAAAAAACCACCCGTGCCACAAGCCGGATCTAGGATGGACTCGCCCAGTTGCGGGTTGATCATCTGCACGATAAAACGAGTCACCGCTCTCGGGGTGTAAAATTCACCTGCATTACCAGCGCTTTGTAAATCTTTTAGAATTTGCTCGTACAGATCACCAAACAAATGACGCTCTTCGGAGTTATTGAAATCAATCTCGTTGAGCTTGTTCACTACCTGGCGCAACAGTGTGCCGTTTTTCATGTAGTTAAAAGCATCACTAAAGGCTTCTTTCACCACATAACCCCGCGGATTACTCGCAATGGGTGCACTTAGATCTTTGAGTCTGGCAATCAGCTGGTTATTGATAAAATCCAATAATTCATCACCGGTGATACCTTCATTATCTGCCGCCCAGTTGCGCCATAAGTATTTCTTGGGGATAGGGGATTTGTAGTTATCCTGTTCAAACTCTAATTCTTCTTCTTGGGCATCAAATATTTTAAGGAACAGTAACCAAGAAAGCTGCCCTAAACGCTGAGCATCACCATCGACCCCGGCGTCTTTTCGCATAATGTCTTGAATGGATTTTATTACAGATGAAATGGACATGGGGTTCTCTATTTAACGTAGATATAAGGTTTATTTAGGCGCTGTGCTGATCGTCATACAACGCTTGCTCTAATTCGCTCACCGCTTGTTTGTAGGCTTGTGGGCTACCGAAGGCATTTTTAACAATTTCTAGGGGGCGGCCCATTTGGTTAAACGGTGCAATTTTTAATACATCACTTGATTCAATTTCGGTTACACCGATATCAGCATATTTATCCAACAAGGTGCTTAAAACGGTTTGCGCCGTTTCATTGTATTTGGTGAAGTAATTGCGCTTTTTGACGTTGTCGGCACGTTCCTTTCGAGTTAGCGGGGGCTGATCATATACGACATGACAGATGAGGTCGAATGGCCCCATCTCTTTGCTAACGTCTTGCTCTAAGGCTTGCCAAATAACACCATGATTGGCCAATTCATCTATAACAACCTGTTTTCGCTCGGCGCTGTTCCAGGTCTTTACAAACTCATCTAAGGATTCAAATTGTTTGAGTACGGTATTGCGGGTGTAGTCTTTGAAGGATTCAGTAACCAGCTTTCCGTCGGTATCATAATATTGCACTCGCTCAGCAATCTTCTTAACGGTAACACCGGACACATGGAATTTAATAAAGCGATCTTCTTCGTCGTCTCCCCACTCTTTTTCCCAATCGGCTTCGCTACCTCCACTCCCACCTAAGGGCCCATCCGGATCTTGCCCACCGGGGCTGTATTCGGCGCCAGCGTCATCAACACCATCAGGATCAAACTCTGGCGTTGGCTCATACTCCTCCGCACCAAGCTCCTCATCAAACGAGGCATCGTCTAAATCGATGATTGCCTCTGGTGTACTCACCATAACTTTTTCCGGTGGGCCATCAAAGGCTTCATCGGCAAATAGCTCGGTGGCTTTTTTAAAATCGAGAATGGTAAACCAAAGCTTGTTGTAACGGTCATCAATGCGGGTGCCACGGCCAATGATCTGCTTGAACTTGGTCATGGATTGAATGTTTTGATCAAGTACAACTAACTTACAGGTTTTTGCATCAACACCCGTGGTCATTAGCTCTGATGTGGTGGCGATCACCGGGTAGGCTTTTTTCGGATTGATGAAGTTATCGAGCTGGGCTTTGCCTAGGTCATCATCGCCGGTAATCTTCATCACGTATTTATCGTTCTTTTTTACCTGCTCGGGGCTTAAATTAACCAATGCCCGGCGCATACGTTCCGCATGATCAATATCGTTACAGAACACGATGGTTTTTGCCATAGGGTCGGTGCGTTTTAGATAAGCCGTAATCGTCTCAGCCACCAGCTCTGTACGATCATCTATGACCAGGGTTCGATCAAAATCTTTTAGGTTGTAGATACGGTCTTTGATGACTTCATTGTTCTTATCTATCTGGCCCTTTTCTGGTCGCCAGCCTTGCAGATCAATATCGAGATCAACACGCACTACTTTGTAGGGCGCTAAAAATCCATCTTCAATACCTTCTTTTAGGGAATAGGTGTAAACCGGCTCACCAAAGTAATCGATATTAGAGACTTCCTCTGTTTCTTTCGGTGTGGCGGTAAGGCCTATTTGTGTGGCAGAGGAAAAGTATTCAAGGATCTCACGCCATGCACTGTCTTCTGACGCGCTGCCTCGGTGGCACTCATCAATGACAATTAGGTCAAAGAAGCCAGGATCTACCTGCTTGTAGGCTTTTTGAGACTCCTCTGGCCCCGTTAAGGCCTGGTAGAGTGCCAAGTGTATCTCGTAAGCAGGATCTACCGTGCGCCCTGTAATTTTAGTCATTGCTTGACCAAAGGGCTGGAAGTCATTAATACGAGTTTGATCGATCAGGATGTTTCTATCCGCTAGAAATAGAATTCGCTTCTTCTGTTTCGCTTTCCATAAACGCCAGATAATTTGAAAGGCGGTATAGGTTTTACCGGTACCGGTGGCCATCACCAATAAGTTACGGTTCTGACCTCGAGAAACCGCCTCTACGGTTTTATTAATCGCTTGTAGCTGATAGTAACGGGGGGCTTTGCCACTACCGTCATCATGATAATCTTGGGTGATAAAAGGGAGCTGCTCTTCAGTATAGCCTTTAAAGATCTTGTACTTTTGCCATAGGGTTTCTGGACTTGGAAAATCATCGAGTGCAATTTCTGTTTCTAGCGGCAGCCCCTCTGCCACGGTTTTGTCGTGAAAGATAAAACCATCACCATTGGAGGCAAATACAAATGGCACATCAAGCAAACGGGCATAGTCCAAGCTTTGCTGCATACCTTTGCCTATTTCGTGCTTGTTGGCTTTGGCTTCGATCACGGCTAGGGGCATATTGGGCTTGTGGTAGAGGACAATATCAGCAGATTTAACGGTTTTACGCATTCCGATCTGACCACGAACAATCACTTTACCGTCTCGCAGCTTCACCTCTTGGCGAATTTGCATCATGGAATCCCAACCGGCCTTTTCTACATGGGGCATGATGTACTTGGAGATTATGTCAGCTTCGCTTAGTTGTTTTTTTGCTTTTGTGTCCATACCGCCAATTCTTTTGGTTCTTCACTCTTTCAAGTGGTTAACGTGTATTGTCCTAACTCGCTATTTTCTGGATTTCTAATAGCTCGCCTATCTCACAACTTAGAAAATCACACAGCTTTTCGAGCACTGAAAATTCTACTCGTAGCGTTTCTTCGTAGTAAAGCCTTGTGATAGTGCCTCGATGCACTCCGGTAGCCCGCGCTACGTCGGTGATTTTTAGTCGTTTTTCACCCATGATTCGGCTTAGATTGTTTTTAACCATGTATCCCCCGTCTTTAACTAACTCATCTTGCCCTGCTGCAGGGCATGTTACAACTAATAAAACGCCCGGATTCCGGACAAAAAAAAGCCCCTGATTTAGGGGCTTTTTTACACTGCTATTTCTATTCTTAGGGTTGCTACATTAGAGTTTCAACGCATCAACTGCTTCAAACAAATCGAATGGTACGTTTAATTCACCAATTTCAGCCAATGCAACCCGGTCTTGCTCTGGAATCTCCAGATAATCAACTTTCGCCTTTAGCACCTGAACAAGAATACTAGACACCAAGGCATCACCGCCTTTTAGCCCTTCTTTGAATTTCGGAGTTTGAGGGGTATCAGAAGTCATTTGAGCCAAAACCGCTGACGCTAACAAGAACTCAGACACTGCTTGTTTATTACACAAATAGTCTGAATTGAAGTAGTGGTACGCTATGGCTGACTTCAACGACACCTTCGACAGCTTTAACGCATTGATTTTGTCGTATGGCAGCACTTTCTTTTGCTTTTTACAGTCTACTATCTGAGATTCAACCGCTATTAAGCTGTTACTAAAGTCGAGTAATGCTAATTGCCCGGCGTTACGCTTTGGGTCTTCGCTAGCACACGCTGACGCTGTAAATATGATTAAACCAAGAACGACAAAACTTCGCATGAACCACTCCTTATTGATAAACACTATTCTTATTAATGGACACTACAACCATTAGAAACCGCTTGCCAAAATTGCTTTTCTTTATAGTTAGACGTATTAAGCCAAGCCATATCAGCAATGTTCTCGATGGTTTTACGTTTAATTGCAGGGATTGCTCCCATTGACTGTTTCAACGTCTTAAAGTCAGTGTCGTAAATCGCGTATGACGCTTCTAACATGCCGTTCCCGGCAAATATATTCAAAATAACACCACCACCCATGACAACCGCCAATGCATTTGCATAAACATGCTTTGAACGTATGTTCTCAATCGCATCAAGACTGACTGGGCTAAATTTAATCTCTCCGATATTTGGACAATCCATTTCCTTCCATTCCTTATAGTATTAAAAATCCATTAAGTAGGCTGAATTATACCGTTTTGAAGGAGTTTTCATAGAGGTGTTTCTTGCTCACGAAGCGTGCAAGAAAATGCGCGATTTTTCCATTTGATAATCAATCCTCTGTACTCTGATAAGCCTAGCAGCCCTGCTCAACACCCGCATCACTCACCTTTCCAAACAAGTATTTCGCCATTGCTGAATCGTTCAGTGCACCCCTTGGTACTGCGCTTACTCGTTCAGCTCTCGTAACATTGAAGATATGTTGGCAGAGCGCGGCCTTAAGATTGATCATAGCACTCTGAATAGCTGGGTTATTCACTGCACCGAAGTTGAAAAAAACGCTCCATATAAAAAAGAAACAGCCAAGTGATCACTGGAGAATGGACGAAACCTATTTGAAAGTAAGGGGGGCAGTGGCGCTACTATTATCGGGCAGTCGACAAAGAGGGGTACTATCGATTTCCTTCTCACTGCTAAACGCGACAGCAAGGCCGCTCTACGCTTCCTCAACAAAGCCATTAATCAGCCCAACAATGAGAATAATCGGCAAATAAAAATCCGCCAATGTTAGTATCTCAACAACATTGTCGAACTAAATCTCCAACGACACAAACAGAGAACAAATGTCATGAAAAAAGAAACAAAGTACCTCTACACTTCCTATAAGCTGCTTAAAGCTAGAAATAACGCCACCAGCTCCCATACACCTATTACAAAGCAAAAACTTTTATTTCGTTTGCTTATCTCGACCTTTCTTTGCTTTGCCCCAAGCATATCAAATTCAGAAAATGCTCTCATATACCCACAAAAACAAACATCTGAAATCAGCGGCATTGCTGCAGTCAACACATCAACATTTTTAGCCTCACACGACCAGAAGAAAAATGAAGAAATGGCATTCTCTATCATATCTATTTCACATATCGGCAAACCCATAAAACAGAAATATCTCCCCCTAACAAAAGAGAAAAAAGGAATCTTAAGAGATAACATCGCTGACCTGGAAGCTATCTGCAAGGATACATCCAGCAATTTCTTCTATGCATTTGAAAGCCAAAACTATAATTCTACGGGAGGACGAGTTCTAAAAATCGAACTAGATAGTGCAACCTCAAAAATCCATGTAGTTGACGCTAGGAGGCTGCCTCCTGGCTTTTCAAACACAAACAAAGAAGGCTATAACCTAGAAGGTGCATTATGCCTAGGAAGCAATGAATTCCTAATAAGCGACAGAGAATCTGGGAAAATATTCAAAACGAAATGGAATAAAGACACACTATTTCTAGAGGCAACCAAGCTTGTAAGCGACGGATTATCATCCGAAAAACTAACTGGATATAATAGAAAAATATCAGATCTAAGTCTTTTGGGGAATGTAATAATTGCTTCGGCGGCAAATGACCCTGAACCAAAAACACCTGAAAAAAAAGACTTTGGACCATTTAAGTCTCTAATCTATAAAATAGGGAGTATCGACAATTCAGGAGGTATTCACTTAAAAGGGGAAATCGAAATACTACACCATATCAACTCTTATAAAGCAGAAGCTATAGAAATCACCTCCAGATCGGTGAGCACTCTTTACGAAAAAAGCACTCCCTATCAAATACTCATGGGCTCTGACGATGAGAAGCTAGGCGGCAGCATTCAAATCTTCGCTCTAAACATTCCGCTTTCCGTCTCTTTCAGGAAACATTCAAACAGCTCAAGATTCGATGAAGGTGAGCCCTAATGTAATCTGTCTTTTTCAAATAGCACGTCAACTTCAAACGCACGCAATGCCTTCTCTAACTTCCATTGCGTGCTCATTTTTTCACTTGACGTCAATTGTTTTTTACACGCTAAAGATACCTCCATGAAGCTTCCTAAGCAACTAGAACGCACATGATTGTAATCTCCATCCACCCACAAACTATCGCCAGAAAGAAACGAGTACTCTAGACTATTATGTAGCATTGTTCGTATCATAATATAATCAACCACATCAAAATGATGTACTGCCAAAACAAACTGTTCTGTCATAGATGTATTCAATATACCAAGGTCGTCCGTTGCCAAAACAACCGGAACCCCCGCCGCCAGATAGACGGGAAGCGGGTGACGATCCAAATCAAATTGAAAAATTTGGTTATTGCTAGATAACAACACTTCCACGACACGTTTATCATTTGCCATACTTTGAAGCAACTCTAGATGGTCTGTCTCCGACAACAAACTAAGGCCATGGCCTACACGGTCAACCCCCGCCAACTTGATTGCTTCAGTCATATGAAAAGTCATATTGCTAGAGCCTACTAAGCTATCAACTAGCTCACCTGCATGCAGTGATACTTTCACGTTTGGAAATTTGGCACGGAAAAAGGCTACCATTCGCATCTGTTCGCTATAGTTTTCCAGCGATGACTCTGAATCCTCCCTAGCAACCATATTCACACCCACAACTAGATCACTTCTATTAACTGTTTCAAAAGCCAGCATCAACTGAGAAAACACCACAGAATTAGGTAATAACCGTATAGCATAAGTTTGAAATCTAACAAGTACATCGCATCCCGGCTCCGCATTGCTTTCCTCGCAATTTAGTTCACTATTAGAGTCCGAGAGAACCGATTCTAACAGTCGAATATTCTCTTCAACAATCTCCTCGAACCCCTGGTCAAATAACAATCTGTAGCTACGTTCAAACTCCTCCCCGCCAGCGCTCTCCCCAAAGTTCAAACCTGATGCAAGTTCATTGGCACGCCTCTGCACGGTGGAATTTCGAACCATCGTTTCCAAATAGCCAACCTTATCGGCCTTTGCAATCGCCCTAATCCTAGAAAGCACCCTAGAAGGGTGGTCCTGAGTTATCGATTTAAATTTACTAAACGTATTAAAAAAGTGATCACTACTTGACAGCACGTCTTTGTCAGCCCCCTCCATTGTCCAAGCATCTAAGACAGATAACTGAAAACTCTCGTCATCTAATATACTACTCAGCACCTTGCCATCAGGCTTACTTCTATCTACATAATTACCCACTGGTCTTCGAAGCACTGATCTCTTTGCCTCGTCATAAATATAGGCAGAATAATCAACCCTAAGACTTAATAAATCCTGAGGATGAATAGAACCGGTAAGATGGTGATGAATATCCCCACCCTTTGGCATTTTCTCAAAAAAATTACTCAGCCAAATAACATCATCACGATGCTCATTTACAATTCGATTCATACGTTGGCGACCATCTTCGATTGTAAATGCTTTGGTCTCATACGAAATAGGCGAGTTGCTACACCCTACCTGAAAAACACCTATAACAAGGAAAAAGAAACACCTTACACCAGTAGAAGCCATCGAACTCACCATCAATCATACACTTCTATATAAACATCGCGATCTCTATAGAAATACTCTTTGTATAACCTCAACAAAACCTTAATATCAAAGCTTTTACCCACAGGAACTGACACGGTCCATATCCAACCGGGTTTCAATCCATTAGACCCTTCCCCTATAGCTTTAACCCGAGTATACCCAGGTGCACCAGCCCCCCTCAACGCCTTTCCAAAATCAATCAACGTTTCCTCGCCCTCTTCAAGGGTATACCAACTATACTGATCCTCGTCATTAGTTTTGTTTTCTTTATCAATTTTTTTCATCATTCTTTCGCTTTGTCGAATTACATCAATAGTTTCTACACTTGGTGTCCAAAAACGAAGCACTTTAGCTTCATGCTTCTCTTTAAGCTTCCCTTCTTTATCAAGTGAATACGTAGCCGATGTACCTGCCTTAAAAATACTAAAAAAACTATGCGCAACGTCTGGTCTTGCTAGACTAACGATACATAAAGCTATGACCATTAAACCCATTACTATGCCAGTAATGATCGTAACCGGTATTTCCTGACCCATGATACGAATAATAGGAACATTAGCACTAGCTTTTGCGATGTTAGCTTCTGACGAACCTGCTCCTTCACCATCAGGCGGTGATGCTTGATTTAATTCTGTACTATTTGACATATATAATTCTTCTTGGATAACAAAACAATCACAAAACGATGCATCATCACCGTAACCAAATAAGCCAATGGCACGACACACCTCCCTTAACACAACCCCCGGCCATCAAGCTTATTCTACCTTCTCTATTGCCAATATAAATGACAGCAAAGAAAAAAAGAACTCTTTAGTTAAAACATATCTAGGCTTCTCTTTCAAATAAGCTGCCTTCCCTACATTATTGCCAGTTGTGTCGCGTCCAAAGAGGCCATCTCATGACATTGCAAAATATTATTTTACAACCCTATCAAACCGAGCGATCTATGACCACCATCAAAGGCAGTCACGAACCCAAATTCATCATTCTTCAATGCGTTCGCTGGTATTATTCTTATTCGCTGAACTATCGAAACATCGAAGAAGTGATGGCAATAGGTATACTATCCATTTCCTTCTCGCTGTTAAACGCGACACCAAGACCGCTCTAGTTTCTTCAATAAGGCCATTATTAGCTCTCTTCGAACAGAGGCTGACTGGAAGGTAATGATAAAACGCATTTTGTGCATGATTCGTGGCAACCATCAATTGGATCGGCTAGAGGATATTGTCAACTTAACCTGATCTAAGCGCAAAAACCTTGGATGTATTGGGCTTAGTTGTTTATCACCAAATTTGGGGCACAAGTAATTTGTGTCCATTGCTCAAATGCACGCTCTCTGATTTCACGATAGTGCCTAGCTTTGAGCAAATGACGCTGTTGACGAAAGTGATCATTTATCACTCCATGACCAGCTAAGAAACGTTGCGCTTGAGCAATGGACTTAAATTGTCTCATCTGCCTTTGTTGTTGACGCGTCTTTTGATGTGATACTTCGGCGATGTTGTTTTTGTATTGTTCAGTAATATGTGGAGTATTTGACCCTATGTCGCGTAACGCGGCTTTGTAACTTGCGAGCTTATCCGTAACGATTTTACGTGGTTGTTGCCAATGGTTTTTAAAGAGTTTCTTGAAGAATTTGATAGCAGCCATTTTATCGCGCCGATTAGTTACAAGCACGTCTAGCTCATTACCTTCCTGGCCTACCGCTCTCCACAAGCATCGGAATTTACCGTTAATCTTGATGAATACTTCATCGAGAAACCACTCATCACCAAGTGAACCCAGCTTCTTTTTCAGGGATTTAGCAAAGGTTGATGTGAATTTCAGACACCATTGTCGAATTGATTCGTAAGATACTACAATACACCTGCACGCTAGAATTTCTTCAATATCTCTGAAGCTCAGTGTGAATCTGTGATACAGCCAGATAGCGTGGCTGATAATCTGCTGAGGGTAACGGAAGCGTTTGTATGTATTCATGGGGCGCGGAGTATACATGAATGACTAAGTTGACAGTACTAATGTTACGATAGCTCAGCGCATAAGAACAGTACCAGCGAACGCACTGAAGGATGATGCGTTTCGGTGTGTGACGGCCTTTGAAGGTGATCGTAAATCGCTCAGCATGATAGATTTGTGAAGTATTATTCTACCATGCGATGAGATCGCTTCACTGGACGCGACACAATCACAAATCCTAGGTACCTATCAATAAACACCTAGGTTTGGTGTACATATTCTTATCCACCAAATTTCTTAATAAGATCACTTACGCTACTACCGCCAGAACCTTTCGCTTTATACATCATGCTATAGGTTGCTGCCCTTGGATCGTCCCACTTAAAAACGCTATTAAACTTGTCGATAGCCATTTCTAAGTCGGCACCTTTGGTGGGACAATGATAAATAACAGTATTTGTAGATATTTTCGATCCAACAAGCACTATTATATGACCACCCACTAGATTACCAGCTTGGTTTCTAAAACCACGTCGCACAAAACAAGGGCCGTGCTGCTTCAGTATTTTTGCAAGATCTATACAGGTCCATTTCTTTAAAGGCGGTAGAGGTACGGTTTCTAAGCCTTCATTCTTTTTTAGTTCATCATAACGGGCACCAATTGGTTCCGCAGCGATGGCTCTATGGTTTGTCAATGCTCCCTGCTGGTTCCTCATTCGTTTAACTATGGTGTACTGTGCAGGAACCCCAAGTCTTGGGCCAGGCGCTTGATAGTATGCAAGCATGCATACACCAGCATACCAACACCCTGTAGTGTCATTAAAGTAATTCCCCCCAGCATGCGCCCCCACTTTCATTTGTGTTACAAACGGTACTTCTAGGTGAATATCGGCAGCCATATTTTTCTCCCAAAAATTGTTATGACCTTACATATTTAAAATTAACCCCTACACCTCCAGACGTTCAGAGAAAATGCAAGAGCGGTAATGCTATGGGTACTTTTTAAGTTTTATTTTTCATAAGGCCTATGATGTATAAATAAGCCACGCGCCTGCGCGATGACTTATTTATACACTAAAATCACTTTATTGACAGCAGATTTCCCCTGGAAAAAATTTGCAACAGAACCGAAAATATTTCACCTGATAAAACCGAACAACAATTAAACTCATTTGTTCTACACGAAGATATTATTCAACCAGCGACGTATGGCTGTTATTTCTGGAGTATCAATAATGTTTTCACGACAAATAAAGTGTAGTTTTATACCTAATTCAAGCTCAACAGAAAAAGGAGCAACCAGCCTATGCTGGTCAACACGATTGGCAATGTAACGCACATCCATTAACGCAAAGCCCAGCCCATCTTCCGCCGCTTGAATCGAAGCTTGGATTGAGTTAAACCATAGATCACTTTGTTTAGCTTTTAATGGGTAGTCGTATTGTTCTGCCAAATTAAACCAATCTTTTTCTCGGAAGGAATTATGAATAAGTGGATAATTAAGGGCGTCCTCAAAACATGTGATCCTATTCTCTTCAAGGAAACTCGGGGCACAAACTGCGGTACCTGTAATGGAGGTAAGTTCATCACAGGTAACACCCGGTAACGTGACCGGTTCAATTTGTAGGGCAATATCCGCATCGGTTGTTGCGAAATTTGCACTTTTTGTTGATGTCTCGATTTTCAATTCAATATCAGGAAAGCTTTCCTTGAATAGCTTAAGTGATGGCATAATTAATTCAGTAGCTAAAAATGGAATAGTATGCAGATGTAGCGTATTGGAGATTGGTTGGGTTAGGTCATTGGTTGCAGAGAGAATGATGGATAACGCATCGTTAATGGCATAAAAGTATTCTTTACCGTTTTTAGTTAAGGATATTTTTCGATTATTGCGAGTGAATAGGTCAATCCCAAGTTGTTGTTCTAGGGTTTTCACTTGATGACTTATTGCAGAAGGGGTAACAAATAACTCGTTGGCAGCGGATTTGAAACTTAGATGACGTGCTGCGGCTTCAAAAGAACGAAGTACTTGTAAAGACGGTAAGTGATAAAACATAAGTGCTACTCGTGGCCTGTAATACTAGTGGAATCTGGATAGAGGGACTCTTAACGAAGCCACACCGCAGGGCATACGGATCACGTACCACAGCGGTTCAAACACTCTTATTCATCTTGCTGCCAGCTCTGGCAGAGTCACATCTCAAAGCCTATCAAACTGAGCAACCAATGGTCTTAACTATTATTCAAATTCATCAGATGAAATAATTTCAACTGACCCTTCGCAATTTTTCGTTTGTAACTCCCTGCACGAAAAACATAAGCTTATGCATATTCTACCTATTTTAAAAATCCAAAGCATTAGAGAAAGAATACGCCATTCGATTGAATGAATACCCTGCTAACGCGCATGCTGTCATAATTTCGAGGAATTATATTATGCAAGATTTGGTTATGACCTCTGATTTCTGGATATTCCTTTTTGGCGTCGTTCTACTTGGCTTATTGCGACACCAAAGAGAAGTAAAACCGAACCTCATGAAAACGGTTACTAATCGGATTGATGAAGAGTCAGATATACAGATCGATGATAGCAATTACGGCGCTACCACACCGGCCGATACCTTCACGGAATTTCATTAAAAGTAAGCATTTACACATTAACTTGCCAGCGGCATTGGAAAAAGATATGAATCGTGATCAAATTAAGCAGGTATTACAAGACTATTACAGCGCTTTTAATAAGATGGATGAGGAGAAAATCCTTGCCGTCTTCGATCCGAATTGCGACTTTATCGATCTCACCATGGGTCGAAATATGAAAGGGACTGAAGAGCTATCAGCATTTATCGCTGAAACATGGCGCTTGAGTCCATACTTTAATATTGAGCCACAAGAAATCTTGATCGACGGTGAGAGTGCTGCTGTGCGATTGATCATGTCTGGTAGTGCGAAAGTAGACAAAAATGGACAACCTCATTCTGGAAACATTTGGAAAATACCCTCTACATCGTTTATCAAATTTCGAAATGGAGTAATTTATTGGAAAGCTGATTGCTGGAACATGCTTTCAATTCCAAAACAGATTGGATGGCGAAAATCGATTATTAATATAATTCGATCTAATCGTTGAAGTAAGTGGTTGCGTCTAAACCAATTTCCTTTAGCACTGTGTAAGATATGAATTATATTGCTATTAAACCCATTCTTATTGCTTCGATGGTTGCCTCCGCTCTGGTGTTGACATTGAGCTTTAGGTAAATATCTTTGGTATAACCTCCCACCGTGTGAGGGCTGATGCCAAGCAACCTAGCTGCTTCCTTATGACTAATACCTTTTGCTATAAGTCTTAACACTTCCTTTTCTCTGGCGGTTAGAGTATCCACCTCTGTTGATTCAATTTCTTGGCGATTAATATAGCGCAGCATTCGTCTAACCAACGATGGCCAAAAGGGAACCACCCCATGTACTAACCCTTTAAACAATACTAATAGCCGTTCTTCTGACTGATCTTTTAATAGGTAGCCTTGTGCATCAGTTTTTAGTGCTGATAATAGATATTTGTTGCCGACAAGTATCGTGGTGACGGCCAAAGGCGTGCCAGGCGAAATTTGTTGAATCCTCTCAAGGATCTCCGCCCCACCGCCATCCGGAAAGCTTAAATCGTTCATTGCTAGCTCAAAAGAGTCATTATTTAGGGCGACCAAGGCTTCACTCTCGGTAAATTCAGAGGTAATTGACTCGGTGTCAAAGGCTCCATTTAGAAGGTTCTTCAGCCAGCCTTGCGTATCATCAAGGATCTCTATTAAAATAATACCCTTCACTACTGTCCTCCATTAGGACAGGAAATGTACAAGCGGATTGATTCTAGCGTTATCATAGCTATTTCCTTTTCCTATATTTTTTCAAAATAGATGGTGTATCCATTAGCGTACATTTTCTGATCCGGGCGTTACAAACGAGAAATCTCGAAGGGTCAGCTGAAATTATTTCATCTGATTAATCCGGGTAATAGTTAGATTACAGTGAAAAGCAACAAGGCAGTTTTTGAGATATAATTCTTCCATGCGATCAGATGGCTTCGCTGGATGTGACGAAATCTATTAAACACAGTGGTGGTTGAATCATATTTAGAAAAACAATCGCGGTTTACTACTTAAAAACATGGAATTAACAATGGAAGAAATTCAAAAAGCAATTGGTGATGTATTTTTAGGCCAAGTTTCAAAAGCATACTTGATGTTTTCGGATGAGATGTGGGCGGCCGAGGGAGATGAGCAGGCAATAGAGGAGGCTGAAACGAAGTATGAAGCGAGTTTGTCTCATGCTAAAAATGTTCGTAACAGAGCCATCATGCTATCCGTCTAAAATGCTGCTCTACGCTTCTTCAACAAAGCCATTGGCAGAAATGGTAAGCAAGGCTTAATCAATGGGTTAAGTTAACAGCACTAGCAAGAACTAGTATCACACCCTGAATTCGTAAATCCGATCAAGAGGTAAAAATGAGCATTATAGATGTTTTTGGCCTACTAGTGCTGGCCGCAATTGTCGTCGCGTTCCTGTCCTCATCCGCGGAAAAAGCTAGGGAATCGAAGCTTGTCCGTGAGGGTGCAATTCCTTCCTACACAGGATATAACGAGGATGAGATCAAGAAACTGAAAGCAGACGGCTATAAGACGATCGCCATAAAGCGCATTCGACTCGGATATAAAGAGCCCAAGAGATGCAGTTTAAAGAAGGCCATGGAAGTGTATGACGCTATATAGCTGGATATGTCATTAAAATGGAGCGGGATAAGGGGGTTGAACCTTCAGCCACCCAGTTAAAAGCCGGATGCTCTACCCGTTGAGCTATGAACGCGTGCACTTTTCTTTGGGCAATAAAAAACACCGGAAGGTTTTAGCCGTTAAGAGAAAACCAATGGTATTGCCTTACTTATCGACGACTCACCAAGCCGACACCGATCCAAGATCGCCTCGCTGAATGCGACGAGACCCGCAGTGTTCCGTACAAAACTGCAGCATCCCAAAACAGGCCTGACGAAAGGAAATAAATTACGCTTGTTGGCTGACAATATTAATCAGTTCTATCCACATAAATAAGAGAACAATCCCCGATAATGTAAAACAGTACAGCCTATGTCTAGAATTATTGTAAGTCAGGTGAATCGACGAATGTACTATTCGCAATGTAACAAACACCCAGGCGAGCCCGACAATTAGAGGGCTCTCAATGCTTAGCATGATAACCAACACTCCGAGAATGTAGAACAATATGGGCGCTTCTAGAAGGTTAGAATAATTCCTGCCAAATTTCTGAACATACTCAGGGGCATCGTAACCAGTCATTAACTTGTAATACCGCGGGTCGACGTGTCCCTTTTTAATACTGATTAATCGGGACGCCCCTACACTAAAACCAACGACGAACGTTAATAACACCAAAACAAATAATGGATAAATTATTGTCATGTTTAGATTCTCTTGAATGGATGATATTGAGCTACATGCCCAACCACTACACAATTAACCTGCTAACAACTTCATTTTGAGCAGATAAAAAAGATATCCTAACAATAGTGACGCCACAAACCAGTAATTCTATACTATAGAAAAGAATACATTTGCTATAGGTAGTTTACGTGCAATATAGAAAAACACCCCCCATCCAATTTATCCCTATTTTTGAAGCGGCGGCGAGACATCTTAGCTTCAAAAAGGCAGCGCAGGAGTTGTGTGTCACAGCGCCCGCTGTGGGCCAGCAGGTTAAGGCGTTCGAACAATGGCTGGGGAAGCCGCTATTTCATCGTCATACTCGTCATCTGAGCCTCACATCTGAAGGGATATATTACGCGGAGGTTGCTAGAAATGTCGTGAAGGCGCATAGCCAAGGATATACAGACTACGCCCGCCGCTTCAACACGTCATCGTTGCACCTCAGCGCACCTCTGTTTGTCGCACAAGAACTGATAATGCCAAACTATCTACAATTCAAAAAGTACGTTCCTGATACGGAGCTACGCATTGAAGCTCGTATGTCTCACGTGGATTTTGATGCGGAGCCGATCGACGCAGCTATTCGGTTTGGATACGGGGACTGGCCAAACCTTGATTGCCGTCTGCTGTCCAAAGCCTCAGTTGCTCCGGTATGTAGCCAATCTTATGCTGAAAAGCATGAATTTACAGCGCTGGAAGAGCTTTACAAACACAGGCTGATTTATGCCGAGCCTTCTATGATGGATTGGGGAAAGCGCTTCTGGAATAAAGGTGTTACACAAGAGTACGACAATATTATATGTGACTCTTATTTGGCAGCATTAAAAGCAGCGTCTGATGGGTTGGGGGTTGCTCTCGGTATTTTCCCCACCGCCAATACATGGGTCAATAATAGCCGGCTTATATTGCCTTTTCCCGTACATATTGGTATTGAGATGGGCTATTGGATGGTAACTCCGAAATGCGAGGAAGATAAACCGGAAATCGATGCGTTATATTGTTGGTTACAGCAATTATTTGATGAGATTCCGGCGATAAACCTTCCTGTTTCGACGCTTGATATTGGGGTTTTACGCCCTCACACATAGTGCTTTTTCACTATATCATGAGCCTGACTTAATTAAATTCAGCGTTGACTTTTTTTGCTAACCATTGATAAAAATCGAGTAAGAGCTCTTTTTTAAAAGAGTTTTTCTTAAAGACAAAATAATATTGTTCGGGAATCACTACGGGCTCATTAAGCGCTACCAACCTACCAGTCTCCAGCCATGTGGAAATCAGAGGCAACTGCCCAATTGCAACCCCCAACCCCTCTTCCGCAGCTCTCATCGCTGATAAGTAGTTATCCATAACTAGCCTAGCGTTGTGCTCAACCGTACTGCCATTAAGGAACTCCGTCGTGCGCCGCCAATCATTCATACTTCCCTCCATGTAAATCAAGGTATGGTCAGAAAGCTCCCTAATATTATCAATAGGATTATTTTCAATATATTCAGGCGAGGCTACCAATACGCAATGGCACGGTGAAATTGTATGAACTTCCAGGTCAGGCCAATCCCCATTGCCAAATCGAATAGCACCATCCACGGGTTCGCGCTCAAAGTCGACAAGGGAGAAACTTGTTTCTATGCGAAGTTCAATATTGGGATGCAGGGACTTAAATTCATGTAGCGCTGGAATAACGATTTCATAGGCAACAAATGGAATCATACTGATACGTAAAGTAGGGTTTGACACTTGATAGATAAAACTATCGTGACAATTTCGATACGTTGTTAAGGTTTGCTCAGCCACTCGCAAATAAGCTTTACCGTATTCATTTAATTCCACGCGGCGTGTCAAACGCTTGAATAGCGTCATATCCAAATGCTGTTCAAGTTGCTTTATTTGCTGACTAACCGCCGAGGGCGTTATGCATAACATCTCTGCAGCTAATTTGAAGCTCTGTTGTCGTGCAGCAGCTTCAAATGCGATTAACAAGTGAATGGGGGGCAAACCTCTATACATTAGCAATATCACGCCTAACTTTTAGTCAAAGTATAAAATATTACATTATATTCAGTAAAGCAAAGCGATTGATATCTATATTTTATATTGCATAGATAAGCATTACTTACCCATGCGATTAAAATAATTCGTTTGTCGAAGATTGGAGGATTTCATAAGCTAGCGGCTCATCAAGTGTTGATCCGCAAATACTCCAAAGTTTCCAGTTTAAAAAAGGTAAAGAATGACGACAGCATCTACGACTTCATGGACACACGAAAAAATACACGCGAATGGGATTCAGTTTCACTATGTCACAGAAGGCGATGGGCCTTTGATGTTATTCCTCCATGGGTTTCCTGAGTACTGGTATAGCTGGCGCCACCAGATTTCTGAGTTTTCGAAAAACTATAAAGTCGTTGCGCTCGACATGCGCGGCTATGGTCAAACGGATCGTCCTCAAGGGAAAGAAAACTATACGATCGATGTCCTAGTCGATGATGTTAAAGGGGTGGTGAATGCACTCGGGTACGAAAAATGCATTTTGGTGGGGCATGACTGGGGGGCCCTTGTCGCATGGTATGTCGCAATGAAGTTCGAAGCTTGCGTTGAAAAATTGATTGTTATGAACGTTCCACATCCGAAATGTTACATGGAGAACCTAACCTTTAGACAAGTTCTTAGGAGTTGGTACATTTGGGTATTTCAATTGCCTAGGTTTCCAGAGATGTATCTTAAAGCAAATGACTTTAAATGGATTACAGATCAGTTTCAAAGCGCGGTAAATCCAGCGGCGTTTCCTGAAGAGGATTTGAACAAATACAAGGAAAACGCGGCAACGCCTGGTGCTTTGACAGCAATGCTGAATTACTATCGAAATTTACCTGCTGAAATGATGAGAATGGATACTACGCCGATAATTCAGGTTCCTACGCTCATGCTTTGGGGTGAAAAAGATGGATATACGGGAAAAGATTCAACCAGAGGAACCGATCGGTACGTTAAAAATCTAGACCTTAAGTTTTTGCCGCATTGTAGCCATTGGACGCAACAAGATTGCCCTAAAGAAGTAAATCAATATATGAGTGATTTTTTGATATAAGGATACTTGACTCCATGAGTTCCTATTTACCAACTATAACCGGAGAAATTTATATGTTACCGATTATCATCGGCGTTGTATTGGCTGTCGTGATGGCGTTCTTAGCAAGAGTCACAAACTTCGACCGGGATCGCAGCTACTATGCAGTCGTATTAATTGTCATTGCCACTTATTACGTACTGTTTGCTTGTATCGCGAACGAAGCGATTATCCCTGAAATTATTGTTGCCTCCATTTTCTCAATTATTGCCATCGCAGGCGCATTACGTTGGCCGATACTGCTAGGGTTGGGGATTTTCATGCACGGTGTATTTGATTTATTGCATGGATATCTCATCACCAATGCTGGTGTTCCAGTATGGTGGCCAGCATTTTGTGCCTCAATAGATATTGTTCTCGGTACGTGGGTTATTTATTGCGCGATAACAAAAAAAGCCGCACCAATGAGCCTGGCTACACCTAGCGAATAAATGGTCATAAAGGAGCATGATATGAAGGTTATCTTACGTAAATCATTGGGCATTTTTTTAATTTTTGGTTCAGTCACGTTACTAACTGCTTGTGAAGACATAACTATTTTTTTGATGTCTGCTCAAGCTGACAAATATTTTTCAGCCCCGTCTGCGCAAGGAAAAAACTTTGAGGAACTGGGCAATGGACTTTATGCTTTTCAGCACGGATTAGACCGTTCACTGATTGTCGATACCAGTGAAGGGCTGGTTGTCGTTGATTCGTTTAATGAAAAAATGGCGAAAGACTTAAAACAGATTCTTAATCAGAAATTCCCTAAAAAAAAGGTTTCACATCTAATTTACTCTCACCATCATCTAGATCACACTCGCGGTGGTTATGAACTCAATCCGGGCAAGATTATTGCACATGAGAACACACGCTGGCATTTTGATCAGTATCTTGATACCAAAACGCTAAAACCAACGCATTATATAAGTGGCAGTCAATTATTAAGATTCGGTAACCATGAGATAGAACTTATTGATTTCGAACACGCTCATGCTGAACATCTATATGGGTTTTATTTCTCAGAAGATAAATTACTGTATGCACCTGATTTAGCCCTTTGTCAGACTTTCTTTCCTTTCGGTTACCCAGATTATAATCATTATGGTCAAATCCATGCATTAGAAGAGGCGGCGAAGCTGGATTTTGATAGGTTTATATCGAGTCACTTTAACAATGGTGATAAATCTTGTGTGACTGAAACACTTGGGTTATTCATAGATACACGGGCGATAATTTTAGATCAATTTGAACAATATGGTCAACCTAACGAGGCTGACGGCGAATGGTTTCGGCACGTTATTGGGGGTACAAAAAAAGTGATAAAACGAGATTACAGCGATTGGCATGGTTATGATGAAATGGGTTTAGCTTTCATGCTGCGACAACTAACAGGCGCAGCGATGGGGTATTAGGATAATGTCAACTTAACCTAGTCTAACCGCAAAAAACATGGATGTATTCATGGGGCGCTGAGTATACATGAATAAGTTAAGTTGACTGTACTCATTGAAGTATTATGGGTTTCGGTGTGTGACGGCCATATGCTGTAACCATAGGTCGACCTTTTCTTTCAAGACCTCTTTCTTAAATGGCTTCTTAATGTAGTCATTCATACCCGCCGTTAAACATCGCTGTCTATCACCTGACATGGCATTTGCAGTAATCGCAATGATTGGTGTGTTATTATAATCTTCATGAGTTCGACGAATCTGTTTGGTTGCTTCCAGGCCATCCATCACTGGCATCTGACAATCCATTAATATGAGATCAAATTTTTTGCATGCTAACAATCCAAGCGCCTCGGCACCATTATTGGCAACCTCTGCCGTATGGCCCAGTTTTTTCAGGATACCCAACAAGACCAATTGATTCGTCTTGTTGTCTTCGACCACCAATATGGAAGCACTATTGGTAATAGGTTGGAATAGCCTTTTTTCAGGTAGCGTCGTATCGGCAGGCATTGCCTTTAAGGGAATCGAGCAGAAAAACTCGCTACCCTTACCCTGCTCAGTAGTAAACGTTAGCTCTCCTCCCATTAGCTCTGAATAGCGTTTACATAAAGACAATCCCAACCCCAAACCACCATGATTGCGATCCATACCCCCTTTCGCCTGAGTAAACATAGAGAATATATCATTTTTCGATTCTCTTGATATCCCTATACCCGTATCCATAACGCTAATGGCGAGCCTAGTTGTTGCGTTATCTTGTTCTGGCGTTACATTCATCATTTTTTCAGCATTAATGGTGACAATAACACTTCCAACATTCGTAAACTTAATCGCATTATCAATGAGGTTTTCAAGTAACATCAAGATTTTCTCTTGATCTCCATAAAAAATATCTGGAACACTCTTTGTCGTATTAATGCCAAATACGATACCTTTTTCCTTAGATCGAATATTGGAAAGGTAAACAAGGGGTTCAATTAGCTGGGATAATGAAAAATTCTTCTCTTCCAGCTCATACTTTCCACCTTGAATTTCAGTAAAATCTAAAAGACGATTAACCAACGCTATCATTTCAGTGGAAGATTGCTCTAGCCCACTAAACGCCTCCTTCGCTTCAGGATTACTCTGTTGATTCTCAAGGAGTTGAACGCAGCCCAAAATCCCATTCATAGGGGTTCTTAACTCATGACTCAATGTTGCCAGAAACTCATTTTTTAGGTCATCCGCTTTGTGTAAGTTCGTCAACGCTTCTTCTCGAACCAACAATAATTGCTTTTGAGCATCAAAAATCTGATCCTGCGCCTTTTCCTTCAATTTTCTTTCGGATATATCGATTAAGAATCCTTCTATTCGATCCGCTCTACCGGTACTATCAATGAGTAAGCGCAGTGATAACGAACACCACCGTGGATCCGCAAGATGTTCATTTTCAATCAGTATTTCTTCATCTTGCAGTTCACCACTTTTGAATAGGGATTTTTCTATTTTTTTATAAGGCGTTGAATTTGACAATTCTTTCCAGTAATTAGATTCCACAAAAGCAGCAGTAGTAGAAAACCCGCACAGATTGGCCATCGCCACATTACACCTAATATTATTGTCTACAAATGAATATTGGAACAAACCTTCAATAGCGCCTTCATAGAGCTCCTCATATTTAGTTAAACTATTGATTGACGATTTTTGGGCCAAATTTTTCGACTTAATCTCTTGGTTTATTCTGTCTCCAAGCGCTAACGACAACAACATCACTTCCACTGTCGAACCAATGGTAACCGCATAATTAGTCACAATCGTTGAGGGCACCAATCCCAGTGTTTTTAATGCGTAAAGTAACGCTCCAGCAAGTAAAGTAAGCCATGCAGCCAAATATATCCGCGCAGCCTGATAACCCGCTTTCCAACAATACGCACCCGACCACGTCAGCATTATAATTCCGAAAGAAAACAGTATTATGGTAATTTTCAGCAGCAGGATATAAGGAAGATAAACTGAAAATAGAATTAAGAAAGCAAACCCAGCAGTAGTAGCATTGATAATTCCATTAAGTATTTTTGAATACTCGCCTAAACGCAAAAAATTCTTGGAGAACAACGCAGCAAAAATACCGATAGAATTTAGCGCTACCAAAAGAAATGGATTGGTTATTGCCGGGTAATCAGGCCAAAAATATTTGGAAGAAAGGCCATGCACTGTCATTTGAAAAGCAATGATAGAAAACACATAAAACGCATAGTATGCATACACCCTCTCCCTGATGGAGATACAAAGAAATAGATTATAAACACCCATAATGACTAGACAGCCAAAATATACTCCCCACATTAATGTTTCTGGTATTATTTTTGAGGTAAACGTCGAGGTAGTCCATAGAACCACCGGGAGCTGCATCGAGCTTTCTGTTTCTATGCGCAGGTAGACAACTTGAAGTTTTGCTGTAGTTTTTGGCAAATGGAATACGGCGTGATGGTATTCAACATCTCGATGTTCATAGCGAACACTGTCACCGGCGATTTTTTCTGTGTATTGGGCGCTGCCTGGTTGAACAAAATAAGCATCAATCCTATCCAATGGAGCATAAGGAACTTCTATTAACCAATCTTCTGTCTGCTCATCTGTGTTCAAGATCTCCAGCCGCAACCAATACACGGATTCCGTATACCCAAACCCAGGCACTGAATCAGTAGATCGAAAAAATTCATAGGCATTATTGGAGTCCAGAATATCTTGAATGGAAAGCTTTGCTGTTTTGTCCTCAAATACCATCAGATGATTACCCAAGGGCAACCCGTTGATATGCGCATTGAGTTCGATCTGTATTGATTCGCTTTCATCCGCCATTACCCTAACACCAACGCTAAGCGTGAGCAGAATAACTAAACAATAAAATAGAAGAGTAAAACGTGCCTTTGCAACCAACATTAAGAGGGTGATTCCTAAATAACCATGTGTAATATTTGCAGTATAGCTGAAGACACGAATAGCATTTCTACGCTATACCCTCACCTAAGCATTCTTCTTTTTTTGACACAAGACTACACATCGACAATATTTGCCACGACTTGCTGAAAAAGCGGCTCCAACAGCAACAGCCTTTCTTTATCGACATTCAACATAAAAGCATCGATAAAAACAGTTAATTGATCACCAGCAATTGCAGTACCTCGTCGCTCAAACAGTCACCGTAATCTCCGTCAATTCCTCCATCAGATCGGCAAAGTCTTGACCAGGTTCATACTTCTTCTTCAAATCATACTCAGACCATATCCAGCCGTCATGCTGGTCTTCTGGTAAATCCGTCGGCGGGGGAGCTGGAATATCTGTTTGGTAACTCCACCCAGAATGCAAACCATGCACGGCATCTTCGACGTTCTCAGCCCAAATAACGCCAAGAACCGTTGTTTCCATCCCCCAATATGATCTAGCAGATGGATGTGGTGGTTGCAGTATTGCGACCTCATCAATTTTGAACTTCGGCTCAGGCTTACTCATATTCACAATTTCTTAACGATGCTTATGTAGATGGATTGACTTCGAAAAGCGTAATCTCGCTACGAGTTCCAAAACGCATTGTAGGCCCCCATGTACCGGTACCTTCTGATACATACAATGTTGCATTTCCATAATGATAAAGCCCGCTAACACGATCAAACACTTTTTTCACTGCAAGATTGAAAGGAATAATCTGACCGCCATGGGTGTGCCCCGACAACATCAGGTCGACGCCATTCTCATCACAAGCCTCCAACCCGTTAGGGCGGTGATAAAGCAATATAACATAGTGATCAGCATGTACTTCAACATTCTTTAGCTGGCTGGCCACCTGGGTAATGTCATCTTTATCATCGATACCAATAAATTGAATACCGTTAGCGGTGACAGATCTATTGCGCAAGACCTCGACGCCAAGCGACTCTAGCCTTCCAATGATATCTTCCAAATCTTCATATCGCTCATGATTGCCAATCGTAAAATAGATGGGTCCATTAAAATTCTGTAGCGATCGTAACTGATAAGCCGTGATACCAGGTTGATCAATAAAGTCACCCGTTATACACAGAAAATCTACGTCCAGACCATTAATTCGTGTAATTAATTGTGACAGAAAACGGGTTGATCTGGAGCCAATATGAACATCAGATATTTGAGCGAAACGTAAGGTTTTTTCAAGTTTTCTGGAGGAAAGATTAACAGAAGCCAACCTAGGATTAAAAGCATGATAGATACCGGAAACAATAATGCATGCTGTAACAAAAACTATGCCCTGCGCAGCGAGCTTGGTATCAAATGAGAATAGCCAGACAAAAAGCTCGAAGAAGAGCAAGAGTGGTATTACTACAGGGACGAGGCCCAATATAAAGTCTGCCATCGTGCGCAGAACAAATACTCTCTTGCCACTTTTACCTCTTAATACCACTCGGGCAATTATCTGGGAAAAGCAAACTGGCACAAGAATTACCATCGTGGTTATCCAAGAAAACTCCAGCCAGAAAGAAATTCGCAATACCGGATAGACAAAAACTGGGACGTGTAATGCCAGCGCCACTATTACGTACGGAGCCATACGGAGCGTTCGTGATGAGCCGACATTTTTACCAGTTTCACTATCTTTTTTTAATTTTCGCATAGAAAGATCCGTGTTAGATTTTTCCTATTTGTTATCGGAATCAATTAGTTGGGTCAGATTCATAGCCTTTATCTACAAGCCATTCATGACATGCTTTGGCAAAGAATATCAATAAGTGACTACCTGACCCCTGGATCAAACACAAACTTCACCTTGGTCAACATTATAGTGTGATAGCTTAAAATCATAAGCATAGTCGGTTTCACCCACTTCACTGGTAAGTAACATAAAACCAGAGCCTATGAAAATATGGCGCGGATGTGTATAGGTTTTGAGACATGATTCTACCATGCAAGGGGGTGGTTACGCTGGATGCGACAGATCCGCCTATTCTGTTGCAACACCTGACCTCAATTTAGCGAGGCCTTAGATTACCATTATTTCGAATTATTCGATGATTACCGCAGATTTATTCGAATACCCAACCTATTACAAGTAGGCTATAAATAAAAGTATCACTGCCATAGCGGATTTCATTTCACTTCATTAAACCATCCATTCCCTGAAATTGATCTAACTTGATTTGAACAATCATAGCCAGTAATGAGCGTTTATAACAACGGATTCCTAATGCGACATACTATCAATTTATTTCTGACTTTGACGGCTTTCTGGTTGCTTAATTCGGGCCACTATTCCGCCCTTATGTTATCGCTTGGCCTAGGGTCCATTATGCTTGTTTTATTCATCGCACACCGGATGGATGTGGTTGATCACGAATCCCAGCCAGTGCATCTTTCATTAAAACTTCCCGGTTACTTTTTGTGGCTTTTCAAGGAAATCATTCTTGCCAATATTTCTGTAGTAAAGCACATTTGGCTAGGCAATAGTTCTATATCACCCTCCTTAACTACCGTTAAAGCGAGTCAAAAAACTGATATTGGCAAAGTTATCTATGCTAACTCCATCACCCTAACACCCGGAACGGTGGCGGTGGACCTAGTTGATGACAAAATCCTGGTTCACTCCTTGTTGAAAGAGAATATTCGAGCCTTAGAAGCAGGTGAAATGAATCGCAGGGTATACCAGGTGGAAAACTAATGCTAATCGGGGCAACGCTAGCCATTCTTGTTTCTATGGTTTTGGCAATTATACGTGGAGTCATAGGGTCAACGCTCTATGACCGCATTTTAGCTGTCAATATGTTTGGCACTAAAACGGTACTTTTGATCGCTTTATTAGGTTTTGCCATGGGGCGCCCAGAGTTTCTAGATATTGCAATTGTATATGCTCTTATCAATTTTATTACAGTGATTGGAGTATTGCGTTATTCAGATAGTCTCGCGTTTAACCAGCCCGATGAAGAGAAAGAGCCAGAGGAGTCATGATGGACGTTGCTATCGAAATCACGAGTTCAATATGCTTATTAATTGGAAGCTTTTTATGTGTTTCTGGCGGTGTAGGGATCTTAAGGTTTCCTGACTTCTATACACGCATGCATGCTGCTGGGGTAACCGATACATTAGGGGCAGGTATGATTCTAATAGGGTTAATGCTCCAGAGCCAAGACTTTTTAGTCTTCGCAAAACTGGTTATGATCCTTCTGATGATGCTATTTATCAATCCAACAGCAAGCCATGCACTAGCTAAATCGGCAATCCACAACGGCCTTAAGCCTGTGCTTGACATAAAAGAACGCAATAACACGGAGTCCGAATCATCGAGTCGCTAATTGACGTCGTTTTACTGGCTTTCCTTGTTGGTATTGCCGCTTCCATTGTTTGGATGAAAGATCTGGTCGCAGTGGTAATGTTGGCAGGTATTTATGGCCTGTTATCCGCTTGTTTTTTTGTTGCTATGGATGCTGTGGACGTAGCGTTTACAGAAGCATCTGTGGGTGCCGGTATATCCACCTTACTCATGTTAGTAGCGATAACCATGACTGGACGCTCCGAGCAAGCAGCGCGACATAAACCCGCGCTGGCATTCGTAGTGGTCGTCATTACTGGTGGACTTTTGATCTACGGCACACTGGATATGCCATATTTTGGCGCTGTAGACGCGCCTATTCAGGTCCACGTTGCCCCTCGGTATATTAACGATTCAATGCAAGAAGTTGGTGTGCCCAATATAGTAACCTCTGTACTTGCAAGTTATAGAGGGTTCGATACTTTTGGTGAAGCCGTTGTTATCTTTACTGCAGGCATTGGAGTGCTGACACTTTTACCCGTATTACGCAGTCGCAAAGGTGATGATGCAGTTGAATCACTTAATGACTCAATGCATGAGCAGCACCTGATTGTGCGCATTGTGACAAAAATATTGATCCCTCTGATTTTATTATTTGCGCTCTATGTTCAGTTTCACGGCGATTTTGGCCCAGGGGGCGGTTTTCAGGCAGGAGTAATCTTTGCTGCAGCCATAATCTTGTATGCAATGTTGTTCGGCTTGGAAGTTGCACGCCGAGTAATCAATCAAACTTTTATCCAATTCGCCGCCGCTTTTGGCGTTTTATTGTACGGCAGTGTTGGCTTAGTTTCGCTGTTGAATGGAGGTAATTTCCTTGATTACAGCGTGTTATCGGCCGATCCCATCGCTGGCCAGCACTTGGGTATTCTACTAATCGAATTGGGTGTGGGCTGTACTGTCACGTCGGTCATGGTCATCATCTTTTTCCACTTTGCTGGTCGCAAAGAGGACAAGCAACGCATGAAAGAAGAGGAGGTAGGTTAATGCTGATAGGACTCTACAATTACTGGATTGTTGTTGTGTTAATGATGATAGGATTTTACATCGTTATTGCTCACGGCAATCTGATAAAAAAAATCGTTGGTCTGACCATATTCCAAACCTCTGTTTTTATTTTCTATATCAGTATGGCCAAAGTTGATGGCGGCACAGCCCCAATATTGGCCGATGGGATTGAACGATACTCGAATCCTTTGCCACATGTTTTAATTCTCACCGCCATTGTGGTCGGTATCGCGACCACCGCCTTGGCTCTTGCTCTGACAGTGCGCATAAAAGAGGCCTATGGAAGCATTGAAGAAGAGCACATCCAAGAGAAGGACAATCAAGCGTGTTAACGCACTTACCTATTTTACAAGTGATTGTGCCGCTCTTGGCGGCGCCTTTGTGCATATTCCTGAGACGACCACCCTTGGTTTGGTTATTTACGCTAATCGTTAGCTCGTTAGCATTTGTGATTAGCATCCTGTTGTTACAACAGGTCATGGCTTCAGGAACAATTGTCTATGAGTTAGGCGGTTGGGATGCGCCCTGGGGTATTGAATATCGAATTGATGCGCTTAATGCATTTCTGCTGTTGATTATTACAGCCATTAGTACCGTGGTATTGCTCGCTGCTCAAACCAGCATAAGCAAAGAAATCCCGAAAGAAAAGCATATGCTTTTTTATACGTTATACCTACTATCACTGACTGGCATGCTTGGCATAGTGGCTACTGGAGATGCCTTTAATGTTTTTGTTTTCCTAGAAATATCCTCGCTGTCCGCCTACGCATTAATTGCTTTGGGTAAGGACAGGCGAGCCCTTTGGGCCTCTTTTCAATATTTGATTATGGGAACTATCGGTGCGACCTTTATTTTGATTGGCATCGGTCTGATGTACCAAATGACCGGCACCCTGAATATGGAGGACCTATCCACGCGTTTACCAGAAGTGGCGCAAACACGAACTGTCTTTGTCTCATTTGCCTTTGTTATTGTTGGAATCTGTTTAAAGTTAGCCCTATTCCCTCTTCATCTATGGCTGCCTAATGCCTACACCTACGCCCCATCAATAGTCACTGCTTTTTTTGCTGCAACGGCGACAAAAGTCGCGATTTATTTACTTATTCGCTTTTCTTTTTCAGTATTTGGCCTCTCTTTTTCCTTCACTACTTTACCTTTACAGATCCTATTCATGGTGCTCGGATTGTCCGGGATTTTTGTAGCTTCAATAGCTGCAATCTATCAAACAAATATCAAAACTCTCTTTGCTTACTCGAGCATCGCTCAAATTGGTTACATGATCGTTGGATTCAGTGTTAGCACTGTAACCGGTTTAACTGCGACGTTGTTGCATGTGTTTAATCATGCTTTGATGAAAGGCGCGCTATTTTTAGCGCTAGGTGCGGTAATGTACCGTATTGGCAGTGTTCAACTCAGTCAGTTTCAAGGGCTTGGTCGTCAAATGCCCCTTACCATGGCGGCTATTGTGATCGGTGGTTTAAGCTTAATTGGAGTGCCACTAACGGTTGGTTTTGTTAGTAAGTGGTATTTACTCATGGCGCTGATTGAACAAGGTTGGTGGCCTGTTGCTGTACTCATTGTATTAGGCTCGTTATTGGCCGTCGTTTACGTGTGGAGACTCGTAGAAATAGCGTATTTCAAACCGCAACTAGTCGGTAAAGAAAGCGTCAAAGAAGCGCCCCTATCTTTTCTGATCCCCATTTGGATTCTAGTAATGGCCAATATCTATTTCGGCATCGATACTCGACTTAGCGTCCAGGTAGCGCAAGCAGCGGCTCAGAGTTTATTTGGAGTAAGCCCATGAATCTCTCATTGGAGTGGATGCTACAGCTAAGCATAATACTGCCAATGTTAGCGACGCTAGCCATTGTTGCGACGGGACGCAACCCTAACCTTCGCGAAGCCGTCACTATAAGTACCTGCTTAATGCTTTTCTATTGTGTTATTAATTTGTATCAAGGCATCATTAAAGGGGAGGAGATCAGTGTTTTTTGGTGGGAGCTTTTACCAGGATTACAGGTGAGCTTTGCGATTGAACCTTTGGGGATGCTTTTTGCACTGATCGCCAGCTTTCTCTGGTTAATTACAACCATTTACGCAATAGGTTACATGCGTAACCACAACGAAGTAAATCAAACACGCTTTTATGCATGTTTTGCCATTGCCATTAGTGCGGTGATGGGAATCGCATTTTCGGCCAACCTGTTCACACTGTTTATTTTTTACGAAGTGTTAACCCTATCCACCTACCCTTTAGTTACTCACGCGGGAACAGAGGATGCAAAAAAGGGAGGCCGGATTTATCTGGGTATTTTACTCAGCACATCTATCGTGTTTTTACTGCTCGCTATCGTCAGCACCTGGTTTGTGACAGGTACTTTAGACTTCAAACCTGGTGGTGTCTTTGACCCTAATGTCGATAAAGCTGTAGCAAGTGTAATTCTTCTTCTATTTATTTTTGGTATTGGAAAGGCCGCCATTATGCCCTTCCATCGTTGGTTACCTGCAGCTATGGTTGCGCCAACACCTGTAAGTTCATTATTACATGCTGTAGCGGTAGTAAAAGCGGGTGTATTTACTGTATTAAAAGTATGCGTATTTATTTTTGGACTCGATTTATTATCGGTACTGCCAACCACTCAGTTTCTGCTTTACTTGGCGGGTGCGTCAGTGCTACTGGCCTCAATCGTTGCTATACGACAGGATAATTTAAAAGCAAGACTCGCTTATTCCACAATAAGTCAACTGGGCTATGTCACCATTGGCGCGCTGCTGGCAACCTCATCAGGTGTCATTGGTAGCTCGATGCATATTGCGATGCATGCTTTCGGTAAAATTACGTTGTTTTTCTGTGCTGGTGCTATTTTGGTTGCAGCACATAAATCAAAAATAAGTGAAATGCGCGGACTTGGATGGCAAATGCCAATCACCATGGCTGCTTTTTTTATTGCGAGCCTTAGTATTATCGGTGTTCCGCCTGCAGGTGGCACTTGGAGTAAGTGGTTTTTGTTAATGGGAACCATAGAAACGGAGCAATGGGCTCTGATGATGGTGCTTATGATTAGTTCTTTGCTCAACATTGCCTACCTATTACCGATACCAATACGCGCCTTTTTCCCCAACCTGCTAGCTAACAATGAACCGGGTAAAGAACAAGCATTACCAACGTTTCAAATACAGGAAGCTCCCCTACCATCACTCATTGCAATATGTGTCACTACGCTGGGTTGCCTAATCCTCTTTATCTACCCGCAACCCTTATATGAATTATCGACAGCCATTCTAGAGTACCCAGGATTAGCTCATGGAAAATGAGAAACAATACCTTTTTGACAATCCCAGAAATGTTAAACGACTTTTGAATTGCTTTTACGTAATTTGTGCAATTCTGGTTGTTCTAGATTTCGTGATCCATCGCCATATCGTACACAGCTGGGAAAACCTATGGGCCTTCTACCCTATTTATGGTTTTGTCGGTTGCGTCGTCCTTGTACTTGTTGCTACCTGGATGCGTACTTTTCTTATGCGAGATGAAGACTACTATGACCCCAATGGGAGCGGCGCTGAAGGGGGTGCTCATGATGTGGATGCTTGAGATCCCCCCATTTGTTCCTTTCTTTATCGGTGCACTCATTGCTATTTTCACACGGGGTGCGTTGCGTGGCGCAATCATGCTGGCAACGCCTATCTTAAGTGGGCTTCATCTCTGGGGCATGCCTGAAGGAATCCATCTACAATTCGCATTTCTCGATTACCAGCTACTCCCTTATCGTGTAGACAAATTGAGCCTTATCTTTGGTTATGTATTTCACATCGCCGCGTTAATAGCCATTGTTTACTCCCTGCATGTCCGCGACACGATGCAGCAGGTGGCATCCATGTTGTATGCTGGAAGCGGCCTCGGAGCGGTGTTTGCAGGTGATTTACTAACGTTATTCATTTTTTGGGAATGTTTAGCATTTACCTCTGTCTTTCTAATCTGGGCACGGAGAACTGAAAAATCTTACGCAGCGGGATTACGCTACCTGATCACACACGTATTATCAGGTGTCATTTTATTGGTGGGGGCTCTATTTTATGTAGCTGAACACGATACCCTGAAATTTGACTATATTGGCCTTGATGGTATTGCTGGATGGTTAATATTTATTGCTTTTGGTGTTAAGTGCGCTTTTCCCATGGCTCACAACTGGCTTACAGACGCATACCCAGAAGCAACCGTTACAGGTACCGTTTTTCTCAGTGCCTTTACCACCAAAGTAGCCGTTTATGCATTGGCTCGTGGATACCCAGGTACTGAGCTCCTCATTTATATTGGTGCGGCGATGACGTGTTTCCCCATCTTTTTTGCAGTGATCGAAAATGACCTACGCCGCGTACTGGCCTACAGTCTTATCAACCAGGTTGGTTTCATGGTTGTTGGTATTGGCATTGGTACCGCGCTGGCCCTCAACGGTGCAATTTCCCATGCGTTTAATGACGTCATTTTTAAAGGCTTGTTATTCATGTCCATGGGGGCTGTATTGCATATGACAGGTCGCATTAACGGCTCTGATTTAGGCGGCCTTTACAAAACGATGCCCAAGACAACCGTATTATGCATCATAGGAGCAGCATCCATTTCCGCATTCCCACTATTCAGTGGGTTCGTCAGTAAATCAATGGTGATGTCCGCCGCCTTAGAGAACGGCCACGACTGGATATGGTTAATGTTATTATTTGCTTCAGCTGGTGTATTTCATCACGCGGGTATTAAAATTCCATATTTTGCCTTCTTTGCTCATGACTCGGGGATTAGAGCAAATGACCCACCGAACAACATGGTGTTAGCGATGACGATTGCAGCAGGTCTTTGTATTGCGATTGGTATCTATCCTTCGGCACTATACTCTTTATTACCCTACGACACCGGTTACAACCCTTATGATGCAACGCATGTTTTAGCGCAAACCCAATTGCTGTTCTTCTCGGCGCTAGCTTTTGTTTGGCTTAACCTTAAAGGCAAGTACCCGCCTGAATTACGATCCACCAATTTGGATTTTGATTGGATATATCGCCGAGCGGTTCCAAATGTATTACAGAAAACATTTTCTATAATATGGAAAGTAGACGGCGCGTTACGTAAAGGGTTTTTAGTCAGGTTAGATCGCTGCTTAGATTTTATCGCCCAAAAAAATGGAGGTATCAGCAACTTACTTTCGCGTACTTATCCTGCTGGAAGTATGGTCATGTGGGTTGCAGTGATCCTTGCCGCCTACTTATTTCTTAGCTTTATTCGATGATGCATAGGTTGAAGTCGTAATATCTCCCCGTTTATTGCCAGGTAATGACCGGGGGGGGGTGGCGCATGATGGATAACTACCACATTTTCTGACCCTCCAGACTACCCCAATAAAGGCCCTCTACCTACAACTTCAACTTCTCATACTGACCTAACACTTCCTCAACCATTTGACGATTTATCAATGTTTTAATTGTATCATTAGGGGATTGTTTTTCTGATACTAGCGCTAGCATATCCTGAACAGTTGAGTGGTCAATATGCTTACTTTCTCTTGCAACCACTTCATCATTTCTTACTTCCTTTCTCATAGACTCCCCCGTTGTGTGTTGGCTAACCTGAGCAAAGGTAGGGGTTGTACTTTCTAATACATCCAACGATCTCTGTTCCTTATAATGCAATTTCTTTACTTCGTAAACATAATCTCCTTTTTCAAAATCTACCTGTAACCTGCCGGGTAAACGGCTATGTTTTCGGCTATCGATATCCACATCGATATCCTGCTTAATATGCGTTAACAGACCCGCTGAAGTTCCCTCATTGGTTATACCAGTTTTTTGAGACAGCCCTATATTCAACAGGTCAAGCTCGCCGCTATTCTTAGGGTTAGGACTACTCACCGGGGAATTAAATTCTGCCCTGAAATCAGGTAGACCACTGAACATGCGTTTAACGGCTACTTGCGCCTTGGGTAACAACACATCAAACGCTTGTCGTTGAAGCCTGCTGTCACTATCTTTGTCGTCACTATGCCTATTACTTGAGGTCTCTTCTGGTTGGGTTGCAATCGACATGAGCGACACAAGCCCTGTTGAAAAAAACGAGGATTTCGACAAATACCCCGCGCCATAATGATCCTCCATTACACCGTCAATAAGCTCAAGGTACTGCTTGATGTCCGCATTATTCTCGATATCACCACTTAAAAATAGCGCATCGCCACTGACCTCAACATGATACCGGTAATTATTTTGATTCACGTCGAGGCTATGCATGTTGCTTGCTTCATCAAAAGCATAATTTGCATCAAGTCGACTATTTTTGGTCGAAAGGTCAATATCTACCGCTTGGATTTGATTTCTATTAACGCTCTGAAGACTATCCAGTTGCACAAGTCCATTTGGTGATTGAAAGAATTCAGCCGCATCACCCATTAACTCTGGCAAAAGTTGACCTAATGCAGCCACCTCTTGGCCATTTAGATCACCTTGCACATCAAATTTATACACTAAACGATTTGCAAATTCTTTATCTAGCTCACCGCTATCAGCGGTGATTTCAATATTAAGAACATCGCCCTCTTTAGTCTCAATAGACAACTGTAAGTTCTGTAAACGCTCCTCTCGAACATACTCCAATTGCGGCGTTTTTTCCTGCTGTTTGGCAACCCCCAGAGAGTCCAAAGAATAAACGCCATAACGAGTCGCTTCAAAGCGGGTAGTCTCAGAGGCTTGACTTACAATCTGACTGGAAAAAGCCTGCAATCGCTGGGGATTCGATAGTGAATAAGCACCTTGAGACCCTCTTGAGAAATCCACTCGCTCTGCGTAGACAGTACCATTACCCATAGCCGCGGGCTTTGCCTGCGATATCGTCGGTTGATGTATTTGTCGGATACTATTCATGCGGCACTAGACCGTTAGGCTATTTAGAGGGTTCTATCCCTACCCTATCGGCAGCCCATCGAAAAACTTGAATATTTATATATCGTCAGTAGCCAGAACGGACAAATATCAAAGTAGCGTCCTAAAGGGGTATTGTTTAACCCTGCAGCGGATTTTACACTGTGGTGGTAAATACTGCTGACACTCCTTCGGAGCACTAATATTGGCGCTAATAAATAGCGCCCCTCAAATAAGACGTCTCAGCACACCGAAGTAGGACAATCATTTTAAAGTAAACTTTAAATATTCTTTATTACTCACAAATCTACATCTCATCTTACTATCCTCACTAAAATCACGTTATATTCAGCCTGTGCTGCCAAATAACAAAAACACGCGAGACAAATCATAAGGATTTTTTATGAAACTCACATATCGCTACATCACGTTTTTTTCAATTCTATTACTGTCCGCCTGCGCAAGCATGTCATTAATATGGACAACGACCTCTTCATCGATGCTAACGATTCTGCCTACCGACGACAATACAATACTGGTTGTTAGTAATACCGACGCAGACTCGATCTCTATCACTGAATTAAACCTGAATGGGGAAGAGCTTAAAACAAAAATTTATCCTGTAACCCTTACAGTTGATGACTATGGAAAATACGTAACCTATCCGCAGCAAAATGGCAGTTTTTTCCAGATTGGCTCAACCTTGTCCGATGTCCTTTTCGTCGACTTTAGCAACGACACCTATTGGGACGTGTTTAATCCATATGACATCGGACTGCAGGATAATCAATCCGTATTTTTTAGAGGTGCATTTCGTGTAGATGAAGGTCTATTTATCTACGGAAGGATAATCACCGAGGGCTCTAGCACATCAACCGCACTTGCCTTTGTTATTGATATTGAAGGAAACATCACACAGCTTTTGAAAATGGATTCTTTGATTGAATTCTATGAAGGTTTTCGAGACACTCAGGGACACATAGCCTTACAAGGTACAAGTAATAACGAGCCGCAAGTTCCCTTCCAACTTTTGCGCCAACATGTTGTATCTCTTTCGCCGAGCGGAGAGATGCTAAACCAAAGAGAAATAACCAATAGGACTCGATTATTGGGTGTTAGCTTGGGACGTTCAATCACAATAACTAACGGTATACTTGAATTTGACGGCCTAGCGACCACTACCGATATAGGGGATAAAAAAAGCGACATAAGGGGAGCAATTACCGATAAGCTGGGTAATCTTTATATATATGGTCAGTCGATTGGAGGTTTTTTTCTTCAGATAGACACATCACATTGGCTTGTAAAAATCGATTCAGAAGGTGAAATCATCTTTACTTACGATGATCGAGAAAACTATTTTTACGAAGCACTAACAGCACCGATTATCGAAGAGAATGGCGACATTCGTTGGCGCCACAAAGGGCTTGTACATAGCCATTCTGGAGCGGCCTTAAGCATATCAGAAGACGGTGGTTTTACTTTTAATCTTGGCATAATTGTAACATCGAAATGGAATACAACATTCACTACGTTCAATCCCAACGGAGATATCAAAAGCGAATTCATACCTCCATCAGGATTCAGAGTTATCGAAACCGATGACTATGATTATGAGGATGTGAATTACGTACCAGGTGAATGCTTAAATACAGACACGTTATATATAGAAGATAGGTTGATAACCTTGCGAGCATACTGTGAAGCAGACATGTCCGGAACACAAAGTTTATCTATATTCCGTTAACATCGACTAGCTGTGATTAGCACCGCCCTGGATAGGAGCTGTTTGCACTACATTTTGCCAAACAGCTTTGCGTACGCAGCCTCAACTTTTGGTAGTGCCCATTCGTAGTCGCTGTGTACATAACTGTGTAAAGGAATACTAATTTCGTTTTCCACGCACACCGCCAAGGTTTCTTCATAATTCTTATAAACATGCTCTAAGCGGTTTTTCATCCAGTATGTTACATCACTGCCCCCATGATTCTAGTAAAGAGTACAAAAATAGCTCGCTTTGCGTGAAAACTCTTAACATATAAGTGTTGAATGAATATAGATAATGTCTCCGTACTCCACAGGAAACAGAAGATTTTGTTTTGGGCAAACCTCCTTGCCTGACTGTTTTTTAACGTGAATATCAACCAAGTATGGGGCGGAATGAGCAGGAGCTTCAGTATAGAGAAAATATTTTTCTTCCTCCTCTAATGGCATGTCATTAAGCCGCCCATCATACGGAATAATCTCAACACCATATTCTTCACAGTATTTGGCAATGGCTGCACCCAAGGTATTTACATCGGCGGACAGGTGGCCCAAATCACTCGAATCCGCCATCCAATCTAACGTGGAATCATTCTCTGATTGATTGGATGGCCCGCAAATAAAAACGCATTGGTATTCACGTGGAGGCGCTGGTTCGATATTTGGTTTATGAAGCGATACATTTTCAGCAAACCAATCGGGCAGTTGAGGGTTTAACCGCCGCCATAACACGCCGTGATAACAAGGCTGCTGAATTTCCCTCAAAGTAAGCGCCAGTGTGATTAATACACTGAAATACAGAACATTATTCCACGCTAGAAACTCAAATTGCAGAGAGAGCCAGGAGAGAACAATAAAACTAAATGCCCAGATGAGCTCTGGAATACGTGACATACGAATGATGTTACAAAACAGAAAAAAGTGTGCCACTACAAATGCCACACCGATACTTAAATTTGGATTGTGTGGGTACAACATCCAAGCGCCCCCTGCTCCGGAAAACAGCACAAGAATATCGATGAGTGACAACCTGAACCCTGGATCAAACACAAACTTCACCTTGGTCAATATTATACTATGATAGTTTTATACCTTAAGCATAGTCGGTTTCGCCATAGAGCCCTATGCTCCACCCACTTCACTGGTGAATAGCATGAAACCAGAACCGATAGTTCTACTATGCATCCTAGGTGGGATCATTGCTTGTTTGTTTCAGTATGACGCTGATGGGTTAAAGGTTGTCGGGGTTATTGTTGCTGTCATTATTTTATTTTTGATATTGGAACGACGCTCAGAAATAAAAACCTCCACAAATCAGACAAAAAATATTTACGTAAATCCTGTAGAAAATGCCAATGATCAATACGAGGCTATGCTTGCTAACAGTCAAAACATTCAGTTTAAGGAGGCGCTCAACATAGCGAAAGAACAAGTTGCCCCGAATTATGTTATTCAAGATTATGTAGAGGAATACACTGACTTTTTTGGGTTTTATTATGGCGATGTAGACAGTGAACCCTATCACCCTGGCCTCCCTGACTTTGAAGGTTGGGACGGAGGCAGCTTAGCTTTTTTTGTTAACCGGCATACTGGCGAGATAAAACACCCTCCGTACCCATATAAAGTGCAAGAAGGAGAAATGCTACTCATACATCCATTCTCAGAGATCGAGCCAGGCATGGAAGCAAAAAACCTAAAAGAAAGTGAGCCAATAAAAATATGGCGCGGATCTGTATAGATTATTGCTTTCATGACCTCTATCTTCCTCAATATGTTTATTTGAAAACAAATATAAAACACCACTTGACACAAAGTGGCGACAAGCCACTACAATAGTGGCACAGGGACACTATATCAACGCTAATTTGAAAATTTAAAGAAAATGAAACTTTCAGCAGAGAACATCAGAAATAATAAAGACTTACTCGACTACCTAGGCCATGGCAAACGAGCTAAGTATGTATTTTTTTGGGGCCACCAAAAAAAGAATAATGGGCAGATTAGCAACGCCTGCTTTAGCCAATGGTATAACGCCTCATTTGAAATAGACGGGAAACACTATAAGACTGCCGAACATTTTATGATGGCAGAAAAAGCTCGACTATTTAATGACTTAGAAATGAGAGAGTTGATTTTACAAAGCAATTCGCCAGGTGAAGCCAAAAGATTGGGTCGCAACGTTAAAGGGTTTAGCGACAGTATTTGGAACGATAAACGTTTTGATATTGTCGTAACCGCAAACGAAGCTAAGTTTTCTCAGAACAAGGCCCTTGAAGATTACCTGCTTTCTACAGGAAAACGTGTATTAGTAGAAGCTAGTCCCGCCGATAAAATATGGGGGACAGGCTTAGCTGAAGACAACCCGATGGTTGATTCGCCGTACAAATGGCGAGGCCTCAACCTATTAGGTTATGCCTTAATGGAAGCCAGACATAGACTAGACAAATAATTTAGAGAATAAGACAATGGAAAAGATGACAAAAGCCACGTCCAAATACCTTAGCTACATATTACGGCACAACCCGGGCGATATCGGTCTTGAGCTGGATCATGCGGGCTGGGCCAGTATGTCGGATCTACTATCCAAGGCAAACGATAAAGGCAAAGCACTAAGTGAAGAACTCATTAAACTGGTCGTTGAAACCAACGACAAACAGCGCTTTGCTATAAGTTCATGCGGGCAACTAATTAGAGCAAACCAGGGGCATTCCATTGAAATCGATCTTGAACTACCGCCAACAGAGCCGCCAGCCTTGCTATACCATGGCACTGCGGAAAAGTTTATTAACGCTATTGAAGAAGAAGGCCTTAAGAAACGCCAACGCCACCATGTTCATTTGACTGAGAATATCAAAACAGCGCAGTCAGTAGGAAGTCGCTATGGAAAACTGATTCTCTTAAAAATTGATACTCAAGCAATGGTTAACGCTGGCGTACAATTCTTTCAATCTGCAAACGGGGTATGGCTTACTGATGAAGTACCACCTCAATATTTATCGAGAAATACATGAACAACATAACGTTAATTGAAGGAGACATTACTACCGCAAAGGTAGATGTAATTGTTAACGCCGCCGACCCCATGATGCTCGGTGGCGGCGGTGTCGATGGTGCCATACATAAAGCCGCCGGACCTCGCCTACTTGAAGCTTGCCTAAAAGCTCAATCGGTCAACGGTATTCGCTGCCCTACTGGAGAAGCACGGATAACCGACAGTGGAGACCTGCCCGCTAAAAAGGTGATACACGCGGTTGATCCAAGATATAGAATAGACAAGAATCCTGCATTGATATTGACCAATACTTATACAGCTTGCTTAGACCTAGCCATTAGCAATGATTTAAAAAGTATTGGTTTTCCCGCTATTTCTTGCGGATCATATGGCTACCCACTTCACGAAGCGGCAACCATCGCCTTCTCAACATGTAAAAATGAAAAGTATGCTAATTTGGATATTTATTTCTATTTGTATGGCACAAAAACGATGGCTATTTGGAAAGAAATATTGGGCTCCTAATAAAGCCCAATATTTCTTTAACGAGGCCCTTCCAAGCTCCTAGCAAAGAAATAACTTTCTCCCTCAGGCTTAACCCTATAAAGCTTTGCAGGGCGATTACTTCCTGTTTTCATCTCGCCGGTTTCTTCTAAAATATCTGCATCTAAGATTCTTCGTCGAAAGGATTTTTTCTCAACCGACTTATCCAAGATAATCTCAAATGTTTTTTGTAGTTCTGTTAATGTGAAATCAGCAGGCAACAGATTCACTGGCAACGAGGTATATTGGACTTTCCCCTTAAGGCGCCCATGACAGGCTTTCAACACAGCATCATGGTCAAACGCTAATTCAACCTTTTCTCCCTCATCCTCAATAGCAACCCAAGTAACATCCTCAGAGCTTTCATCCTTACTCAATACAATGTCATCAGAAGAAATCAACGCTAAGTAAGCAACGGTGACTGACCAACCTCGTGGATCGCGCCCAGCACCACCAAAACTTTCTACTTGCTCTAGATATGACGTTTCAACGCCTGTTTTCTCTTTTAGCTTACGATAAGCCGTGTCATTTAAGGTCTTATCTAACGTCATATCAACAAAACCGCCAGGCAGAGCCCATTTCCCTTTGGCGGGGTGCTGCGCTCTTTTAACGACGAGCACCTGGAGCTTACCTTCTTTCACGGTAAAAATAGCCATATCAACAGTAACCAGAGGCACATCAAAGTCATGTACGTTGTAGTTCTTTAGAAATTGCTTTTCAGTTAATTGCTTTGCCATTAGGAATACCGCAGCTGAAATCGGGTGACTTATAGTCATATCGCCCATATCTTAGTGGCAATATGACTATAAGTCGCCCACTCTTTTCAATTCTAACGGCATTTTTTAAATCAAAGGCTTGACCACATAGTGGCTATAAGCCGCTATATGGTCAAGCCAGTCACATGGATGGGATTCATCCACTAACACTGCTACAAAACGAAGTCGGACAGACCGGTTTTCATTTCAGCGCCTAACGAGGGGCACAACAGCAAGGAACTTGCTGCTTTGAGCAACAAAAACTTCGACTTTTTAGCCTTCATTGGTCGCTTCCAACCCCTTCATATGGGCCACCTAGCGGTAATTGAAGCCGGCTTACAGCAAGCCGATCAGTTGATCATCTTATGTGGATCAGCTCGCAACCCATGGAGCGTGTCAGAACGTGAAAGCATGATCCGTGGTGCGGTTTCTACCGACAACAACAACAACAACCGAGTTCACATCGCACCATTGATGGATATTGCCTACAACGACGAATCTTGGGTTCGAAACGTACAGGCTACGGTTAATGGTTTAGTGACCGCACACCACGGTGTACCACATAAAATGCCAAAGGTAGGGTTAATAGGACACAGCAAAGACCAAAGTTCCTACTACTTAAATTTGTTCCCTCAATGGGGAGCGGTTCAGGTTGATAACTTTAAAGGGATTAGTGCTACACCCATTAGAGAGGCAATCTTCACAGAAGGCACGCCTTCAAATGACATTTCTTCAAATAACATCGGTGATAAAGCCTACATAAACAGCAACGAAGCTAAACAGTTGTTGCCAACAAATGTACGACAACATGTCTCAGAGTTTTATAGCACCGATACTTATGCAGAGGTAAAAGGAGAACACGACTTCGTCGCCAAATACAAACAAGCCTGGAGCGCAGCACCCTACCCTCCAATCTTTGTCACTGTTGATGGTAGAGCGGAAAGCAAGACCTGAATTATGCAAGATCAACATAATTTGGTACAGTGAAATAAGCGATACAAGTAATACCTTTCCGCAAACTTGGAAATTAAGGAATATGGACAGCATTGTTTTAAATTCGAAATATCTAAAATACTTGCTTTCCTACCTGCAAGATAGAGGCGTTTCTCACGCTGAAGCATTGCGTGGGACATCATTTCAAAACACAAACAAAACAAATCTAGAGGGGTTGCTTTGCAAAGGGATTACTGACATCGATCTTAATCAAATTATTGTAAATGCGACAAAGCAATTGTCCATCACGGTTTACCAACTAGGCTTTGAGTTGGGGCTGCGTATGACTACTACATCACATGGCTCACTTGGGGTGGCAATACTTTGCTGTGATACGATAAAGACAGCGATGATGACTTACTCGGACTATGTAGCGTTGGTTTCCCCAGCCTTTAAGGTAAATATCTATGCAGAAAAAGAGTGGCTTGCATTAGAGCCGGTTCCAATTGTTGAAATCTCAGATAATGTGTATCTATTTTTAATGGTATTTGGGGTTTGCAGCCCACTATTTGATAAAAATCTATTTGATACGGGTGTTCTAGGTTTTGACGAGAAAGTCATCATAGAGATATCAAAAGATGATGAAGTCAATGCAAGTTTTTTAAAATTATTCGAACAGTTTTTTATATTTAGGTACAATGCTCCGTGTTCTAGGGCTTTGATACCGATAGCAATTTCTAGCAAAATATTGCCAATGGCAAATGAAGATACCAGACAATCAATTCTGACGCTATGCAATGATGAACTTGAGTCAACTTCGAATAGTTTTTTAGAACAAGTGACACAGTTTCTTGTTAAAAATCAGCGTTTTCTAAGCTTAGAAGAGCTTGCAGATAAACTTAATATGTCAACACGAACGCTTCATCGCCATTTGCATGAAAATGGTACTTCCTACTCAAAGCTTGTCGCAAGAATCAAAATGGAACAAGCAAAGAGAATGTTGATGAGAACAGATAAAAACATTCAAAGTATTGGATTAGAGTTGGGTTTTTCAGAAACGACCAATTTTTCAAGTGCATTTAAAAAGTATCAAGGTATGACCCCCAATCAATTTCGCAAGAAACAACAAATTGATAAATATAGATAAGTGTTCATTATTCCGTTGTGAAAGTGACATCGTCATTCCCTAAATTAAAATATTACTCATACTTTTCGAGTATTCTATCAGCTATGTAACTTGACAACGCATATACGGTGATTTGCGGATTTACAATCACAGAAGTGGGAAATACGCTTGCGTCTGCAACATATAGCCCATTTATATCATGACATTGTCCATCCTCATTAACTACTGAGTTTTTTTTATTGATACCCATACGCATGGTGCCTTGTGGGTGGAAGGAAACCATTCTTAATGAATTAGGCTCGTTTTCAAAAAGATTTACTTTTATCTCCAGTTCCTCGATAGAATGTACTTTCATTTTTCTTGACGTTGGCAGTAACACGCTTGTTGCACCAGCAGCAAATAACACTTTTCCAGCTTCATTTATCGCGCGTTTCATCGTTGGAAAATCTTGGTCTGAAATATCGTAGTCAATGACCTTTTTATCTCCATTAAGATACACTCTTCCCGACCCGTGATCATGAAACTGTGTAACCATCGAGCACATATTTTTTGCTCGTGACATAAATGAAATAAATTCAGACCCAGTCCCTTGTTCGCCAGCCAGTGCTATCTCGAATGGGCCCACTCCAGCGCCTTCAAGTACGAAGCCACCTTTCTCGGGATGTTCAAATTCATCGATGTAACTACCTAACACCGCGCCACGCCATGAGTGTATGTTGTGTTCAAATTCCCCAAGCACTAAGGTTGTTGGGTGACATGAAAAATTCATACCGACCTGACCACTTGAGTTAGCTATTTCGCTACGTAAAAAAAGCAAAGGAGTTTGAATTGCCCCGGCAGAAGATACTACCGTACTTGCATTTACGATTAAGTTTGCGATTTTATCTTTTGTTCTTGGGTTAACAATTTCAGAAGATACCCCTGTTACTTTACCATTTTCTTGATTGATTTTGGTCACTTTAGTATCGGAAATCAGTTTAGCCCCATGAAAAATCGCCCACGGTAAATAGGTTACTAAACTCGATTGCTTTCGATCAGATGTACACCCTGATAAGCAGTGACCGGTTAACCCACACCTTTTGGTGTTTCGCTTAAGCGGTTTGCTTGAATAACCCAGCGCTTTAGCTCCTCGTTCTAGCACTTGGCTATTCTTAGAAATCTCATGAGGCTGATTTTGATGAACTGATAGATCTTTTTCGACTTGATCAAAGTAAGGCCTAAGGGAGTTTTTGGTTATCTTAGATAGTCCGTGCTCGATGTTCCACTTTTCCAAAATAGAATCAGGTGTTCTAAGAGCCGCAGCGCCGTTTACCACTGTTGAGCCGCCAACACACTTTCCCTGGAAAATAGTTAAATCTCCGGTGCTATTCATTTGAGCACCTTGGTCCTCATACAATAGCTCTAGCATATCGGGTAACGTTTCATTAAAATCTTTTGACGCCACGTAGGGACCAGCTTCAAGTACTATGACTTTCTTTCCTGCTAATGCCATTTTATATGCGATAGTAGCACCACCTGCACCGGATCCAATCACAACGACGTCTGCTGTCAATACCATATTTGAATCCTTTATATTTGAAACCTGAGTAACCGACAATCCGTATTGGGAGAAAAATCTAATCTTTGTCATTGGTATCCTCGCTCACTTTCTTCATGAATTTAGCGATTTAATTTGAGGTAGAGGGGCATTACCAAGCTGCGTCAAGTTCCATTTTTTAGACACAGGGCCATCGAATTCAATCGACTCCCATGCCTTTTCATCTCGCCAGTATGAGATATAAATGATTTTCTTTAAGGCTGTAACAATCGCTCGTAACATACCAATACTAGATTCTTGATAGTCTTCAACGTGGCTCTGTGCAGCGTTATTCTTCAGTTGAGAAAACGTAGATACTTTAGTCGTCAGAATAGGGCTGTATTCAAATACATTAAATAGCATCAGTACCTCACCTCGAGTAATTCTATTCATAACTCCGAGCATATTATCGATATTGTGGATGACTGGAATTTCAGTCGCAGAGACTAAAACTGAATCCTTTGTTGGTAATAACACCAATATGAGTTTTTGAAGCATAGGTAGATGGCTTGATGATAAGAATTGAAATGTATTGGGAGTATTACTTTTTTGAACAGAGCACCCGCCCATGATTAAAGTCGATGAGAAACTAGCACCCGCAATCATGCTATATTTTATGAAACTACGTCGATCGAGTTCGATTACTGCTTCTTTAATCGTTGGTTCGAGAATCAAAGAAATTTCCTCGGCAGATTCTTGTGATAAAGCCATTATCCCCTCTCCAAATTTGTATTTTTGTCACTGGCATTTTGAATTTTAACCAAGAATATAGGGTTCTAACTAATGCCCTCAAAATTAGGCTTCTTCCCAGACAAAAAGGCTGTAACACCTTCACGGGCATCTACTCCGTCAAAACACTCTTCACACCCAATACGCTCCATTTCCAATCCCTTCACTGCTCCCTCATATTGACCAGCTAGAACGCAACGCTTAATACGAGCGATCGCGGCTGTCGCCTGAAAAGAAAGCCTACGTGCGTAATTCGTACAACTATCAGAAAACACGTCAACTTCATATACATCGTTAATTAGGCCAATATCTTTTGCCTGCTCACTAGATAGCTTTGATCCTTCATACATCATTTCAATGGCCTTGGTGCGTCCGACGAATAACGGCAGACGTTGAGTGCCGCCAAACGCAGGGATCATGCCTAGACGTACTTCCGGTAGCCCCAAATATCCGCTATTAGCAGCCATGAAGCGGAAGTCGCAGGTTAGTGCAAGCTCTAAACCACCACCCAAAGCATGTCCATTCACGGCCGCTATTGTCGGTATAGGTAGTGCTTCTATACGATTCATTAATTGATGTACTCTAGGAAGTTCTTCTAAAATTTCTTTATCAAAGTCTTGTAACTGGGAAATATCGTCACCGGCAGAAAAAAATCCTGAAACTTGACTTGTCAACAATAATGCCCTGATCTTTTGTTCCGCAGTTATGTGGTCAAGAACAGTTTTGAATTCATCTAGAAAACCTGGAGTTAGTGCATTTACGGGTGGGTTGTTCATTTTTACAATGGCAACTCCACCATCGACCGAAAAGTTTAGAAGTGTTAGATGTTCAATAATTTCTTTCATAGGGCTTCCTCGTATTCTTTTTTCATTCGCGTTATAAGTTCAGCTACGGTAGGTATATCATTAATGTTGCCGACCCCGTGCCCCGCACTTAAGATGGTTTTCCACGGAATCACCTTACTACCAGTAACATCTTGTTGATCGAAATCATCTGGATCCAAGCCAGCTTCAACCATGCTAGGTCTAAGAAAATTGGCATTTATACCAGTGAATTTATTGGTAGTAATAACATCGTCAGCGCTGCAATCTTTTAGCGTATCTTTGTATCTTTGATCCGCCATCGATTCTTTCGTTGCGATAAAGCGTGAGCCCATATAAGCCATGTCAGCTCCGATAACTTCTATGGCTCTTACGGTTTCCCCGTTATTTACAGACCCACCAACCACTAGTGGACCTTGCCAAAACTCCCTAACCTGAGCAACAAAAGCAAATGGGTTCAGTGAACCAGTATGTCCACCTGAGCCGCAGCATACCAAGATTAACCCATCCACTCCGGCGGCGATTGCTTTGTGAGCGTGCTTAATGGAAATCACATCATGAAAGACCGTTGTTCCAATATCGTGTAACCGATCAACAGCATGTTTTGGGTTGCCTACGCTGGTGATCACAAAAGGTAAGCGGTATTTTTCTACGAGATCGAGTTCAGCATTTAGTCGGCCATTTGCGGGATGTACGATTAGATTTAGAGCAAAAGGGGCCACTTTTGCATTTTTATTGTTTTTTCTAAATAGTGCTATCTCAGTAGTTATTTGTTCTAGCCATTGGTCTAGCTCCTCTATCGTTCGTGAGTTCGGTGCAGGGAATGAAGCGGCTACCCCTGATTTACACGCAGCAATAATAAGTTCCGGTCCCGACACCAAAAACATGGGTGCGGTGATGACGGGAAGCTCTAGTTTATTTTTGAATATGGTTGGTAAAGGCACGCAATTTCTCCTGATTATCTTTATCGCCAATGGATGAGTGTTCCGGAGCTAATCCAATCGTCAATAGAATCTGAGTAGGCATTTTCTATCACACTACGTTTTATCTTCAATGTGGGCGTTAGAAACCCGTTTTCTATCGACCAGCTGTCCTTAACGATAGCTATAAATTGCAATTCCTCGTGGGAAGAAACTGAATTATTTATACGCTCTATGAGCTTCTCCAGTTTGTTCTTGATAAGTATCTTTAGGTTATCTCTATTTAGCTTGCCAAAAGATTCTTCTGCCAATACAACTAATGCATAAGGCTGAGACATTCCAGAGCCCGTAACACAGGACATCGCTATGAGGGGATCTTCATTTAATTTATTTTCAATGACGGCAGGTGAAACGTATTCACCTTTACTCGTTTTGAATATTTCCTTCAGACGTCCGGTTATGCGTAAATTACCATCGTCGTCGACAATCCCTTTATCACCGGTTTTTATATAGCCGTCGTTAGTAAAGGTGGCTTGAGTCTGTCTGATATCTTTGTAGTAACCGAGCATATTGGCGGGGCTTTTTACAAGGATCTCACCATCCTCTCCAATCCTAACTTTTACGCCGGGTAAGGGGCGACCAACGTATCCAACTTTGTTGCAATCGGGAAGTGAGAGATGGGAATAATTAAAATTTTCGCTTTGGGCATAGCCTTCTAGAAGCTCTAAGCCTAGTTTTCGATACCAGTTCAATAGTGATTCAGAAATGGGAGCGGAGCCACTAATTGCAATTTCCACGCTATCCAGTCCCAAAGATTTCAACACTCTTCTTTTAAGAATGCTGGCAATACCCGGTATTTTTAATAATAGACCTAATTGGTCTTCTGATATTTGACTAAAAACCCCAAGCTGGAACTTAAGCCACAACCTAGGTACTGAGATAAAAATGGTGGGTTTTGCACGTTTTAGATCATCAATGAACGTTTCAAGGTTGTAGCCAAAGTAGATTCTAAACCCATTTTGTATTGATGCAATTTCAACGCAGCCCCGTTCAAAGGCATGCGCCAAAGGCAAATATGAAAGCATTCGATGATCGCATGGAGAACGACTAATACCTGTGTTTCTTATTAGTTTTGTTGTCACTGCTGCTTGTACAGCCATATTGCCAAAGCTATGCATGACCCCTTTTGGTAGGCCTGTGCTTCCCGATGTGTATATAAGTACGGCTAGGTCGTCCTTTTTACGCACGGGGTTATCACTAATAGGTGATGTCCTTTTGACGATGTCATCCCATTGCTGTCCATTGAGAGCACTAGAAAGGGGGTAGGAGATTATTGGTAATTTCTCCAAGATTGCTTTTTTTGTGGTATCCCAATTATCGAGATCCCCAACAAAAGCGAGTTTTGAATCGCTGTGGGCAAGTGTATAGCCAATAGTGTCTGCATCACTGCTAGGGTAAACAGCAATGGAAACGTGCCCAGCCATCCATATGGCCAAATCAGACATTATAAAGTAAGCGCAGTTTTTGGAAATAATTGCAATTTTGCTGTTTGATTCTAACTGTAGTGAACGTAAATGTGAGGCCATAGATCGTGCCTGTTTTACGGTTTCCCCCCAGGTATATTCGATTACTCTATCTGGTGAAATTGGTTGGATCATATAGACTTGATTTGGCTTTTCCTTTTCCCAGTGATATGCAGATTCTAATGGTAGTAGTTTATTGTTAATGGGCATTGTAATGCTCCTAAAGTCCCAGACCGTGTAACTGCCATGCATGGTATAAACACCACATTCATATCGATGGGTCTTTATTGAAACCAAGAGTAACGGCTATCCAACAGATCATATAAGTCACCTGTCCGACAGTTACGATTGAACAGCAAGCAGGAACAGGTAACTTGTCTTTTGATTTGGGTATCAACTAACAAATTTTATTGCATACTCGATTCTCGATCTGAGGATCAATTAGCTAAATTGATAGTCTTTCAATGGAAAGGATTCTGCATTTTTTAATGCGGAGTAAGTGCTGGTGGGGCGAATCAACGTGGTTTGACGGCCATTAAAATAGTAACTATTCGATGCCTGACAAGCACCGTCCTGTACGATGATTGAGTTTTTGAGATTTTTCTTCATTTGAGTAATAAATTTCTTCTGAGCTTTAGCGGTCACTTCAAAACTCAATGCGTCCCTCTTTTTCATTTCTGTTACACAGCGATTAATGTGCTTCATCTGCGCTTCAATAGAATAAAAATAGGAAAGCCCTGTAAAGCCGTAAGGGCTTGATAGGTTGTAGAAATTAGGGAATCCATTCACAGCTATACCATCGTAATTCTCGTAGCCATTGTTATACCAATGTTCGCCTAGCTCCACCTCATCTATACCATACACTTCAAAGGCAGGGAAATTGCCTTTTTCCCACATTTTAAAACCGGTTGCCAATACCAAGGTATCGATTTTTCTTAACTCTTCGTTACCACTCACGATACCGTCTTTTTCAATATGGGCGATACTATCTGTAATTAAGCTGACATTATCTTTTTCAAAAGTGCTGAAGTAATCATTAGAAAATGTTGGCCTTTTGCAGCCGAAATCATACTTTGGCGTCAATTGTTCGCGCAGCTTTGGATCTTTGACCTGGCTATAGAGGTTATCCATACCCATTTTTTGAGCTTTCTTTGCCAAAAAAGAAAATTGCTTGTAGCGAAGAGCTGCCGTTACCATGCCTAGTTCTAAAATCCCAGATATTGTAGAACGAGCCACTTTCTGGGTTAGGGGAATTCTAGAAAAAGCCTCTTTTACCCACTCGGGCGTTGAGAAGTCATGCTTTCTTACTACCCATATCGCAGTTCGTTGATAAACATCCAAGTTTTTTGCTTTTTTTGCGAGCTCTGGCACCAATTGTACTGATGTGGCGCCAGTGCCTATAATGGCGATGTTTTTGTTTGTTAAATCATATTCATGGTCCCAATTCGCGGTATGTATTACCTTTCCATTGAATGATTCTAACCCGGGAATATTTGGTTTCTTAGGTTGTGATAGAAACCCAGTAGCCAATATAAGAATGCGAGAAGTATAAGTTTCTCCGTTGTTCAGATTGATCGTCCAGATTTTGTTTTTTTCATCAAAAGAGCTGTTATCTACGCTCAAATTAAATTGCATGTGACGTCTAAGGTCGTATTTATTCGCTACATGTTCTGCATATGCTTTAAGCTCTCCACCCGGCGCATAAAGTCTAGACCAATACGGATTTGGTTCGAAGGAATAAGAATAAGTTGATGACGGAATATCAACGGCAACGCCGGGATAAGTATTTAGATGCCACGTACCACCAAGGCCATCGGATCTTTCTATTATTTTAATAGAATCAAACCCCAATTTTTTCAGTTCTATCGCTGCACCCATTCCGCCAAAACCTGCACCGACAACTATTGCTTCATAATCTGGCTTAACTAACCCGTTGGTACGAACAACATCATAATTCTGTTCAGTCATATTGAATTCACCTTTACTACTGATCCGAAAGACTACAAACATAGATACTGGTTTGTAGTCACTTTAATCAGTATAGCGATCCAACCTATCTGAAAAAAGGTAGTATTAAGACAAACAATGATGGATTCTCGCCATGATTTCTATGGAATAATATTTTTAAGGCTGTAGGTTACCAAAGAAAATCATTCTGACTTTGGCTTATTGAATCCCCTCTAAAGTGCGGGTTATGTGCATGGCGAAATTACATCTCTTTCTGTCTTAACGTTACCTTTATCTCGATATTACAGATCGTTAAACTGTTTCAAATGACAGCTATCCAATTAACTTGGAATTAAATTCACCACCTTTCAGATTAATAAACGAGATATTTGTAAATAACTCAGCAGCTTTATCTGAAGCGTCCAGTCATCCAAAGTTCGATTTCTTCCAATCTGTTTACCTAAATTCTTACGATACATTATTGAAAAATCGTGGAACTTATACTTCACATAATAAAGGCACGCAGTATATGCATTTCAAACTTTTGAGGTATTGTTTTTTCTCTACGATCTCTTTTTTGATAGTTTTCTTATTGGTTTGGGCTCCGACCTCGAATGGCCAGATGGCACAAAACCTTATGTTGGGAAACGCAAAGGCACTATCCTTAGGTAACGCTGTAACTGCTGACCCCCCTGGCATTGATTCTATTCATTTTAACCCTGCAGGGTTGGCCAGACTTAAAGGTAAGCAGGTTCAACTAAAATTCATTTTGACGGATACTGAATTTATAGGGGAATTCAGTACAAACCCAGCATATGACAAACTTATTGCGAATATCCCGAAAAATCCCGATGGCACCCCAAAGACAGTGGATATTGCCGCAAATTCAGAGAGTAAGATTAAAAGTTTCGCGATATACCTACCAGGTTCGGGTATTACCGAAATACCAATTACAGCAGCTCTATTAGGGGGAGTCTCATTTAACCCCCCTGGTTCACAGGTTACCTTTGCGACGTCTGTATATGCGCCAATGATTCTTGGATTGACAAGAGGTGACGATGACCCAGGTAAGTTTGCGGGTAAGTCGTTAGCATTCACACGTCTGACTTTATTCTCCCCGTCCATAGGTTATCAAGTTACGGATGAACTAGCGTTAGGTGCGTCGTTAGGTTTTTCATATACAGGGCTTGGCCTGGATTTAGATTATCGTGCTCCCAATTTTGCTATCGGTGGTCTAAATAGTATTTTAGACACTTATTGTGCAAACCCTGCGTTTGTTGATGCCCTCGATTTATGTTCTGGCGAAATAGGGCCCTTTGACCCCATCTTTAATTTACAAGTCGATGTTGATAAAACCGTATCGGTCACTTTTAATTTCGGAGTGTTGTGGGACATAGCACCATGGCTTACGTGGGGTTTTGCTTATCAGAGTGAGGCTAATGATACATTGGAAGGAGATATCGGCATTACCTTCGCACCCGATATTGTCAGTTTATATAATGGCTTTGCTAGTAGTGACCTTAATCTCGGCGCCGATCCATTGCTTAACGCCCTTGTAAGAGGGTTAAGCCTTCCTGAAGGTGGTAAAATTGAATCTAAAGGGCGAATCACGCTTGTAATTCCACAGCATGTAAGTACAGGCATTAGCCTAATGGTGACACCACGATTAAAGTTTAATGTCGACGTTAAATGGGCCGAGACTTCGAAGTGGGAGAGTTTTAGATTTGAATTTGATGAAGACATTAATATTCTGGGTTTGTTAGGTGCAATAGGTGTAGATGGTGTGGATACAAATGCTCTCGATATACCGCGAGGTTACGAAGACACCATAAACTGGGGTTTTGGTGTTGAGTATCTTTATTCAGATAACCTGAAGTTGCGAATGGGTTATGAGCCAAGAAAAGCCGGTATTCCAGACGATAAATTAGACTTCCTGTTTCCTTTGGGTGATATGGATCTTTATTCTATTGGTTTTAGCTATAACATTGATAACGAATCTATTTTTGATCTGGCCTTGGGTTACACAAAGAGCCAACTAAATATTCCTGCAGGCAGCAGTACTAATGGTAATGATGTTCGAGCAGATAATTTTGTTTACAACCCTTACGCTGGTTTAGATGTTGAGACTACATTGGAAACCTTTATGCTTGAAATGAGCTATCAAACCCATTTCTAACGCCTCTCAATGGATCTCGGACTTAAACCCGCTTTGATATTCTCTGCAATATCGATCACCTGGCCGTTTCTTCTCTTTATGGAGTCAAGAAATTAAAAAAAACCACCAATTCTAGCCCTCTTTTAATGAAGAGTAGCCTCGCTACGCATACTCAACATTAAGCTTCACCCCTTAAGTGTAAAACTCAGCGAGGGCGATATAAAACTGTTAACACCCAAATAAATTGAACATGCCTTTTGATGCTTCTATTTTCATTTTTTTATTATGTGACTTAATCTCTTTGATCTACCACGGTATTAACTAGCTTCCTTACAATTGGAGAGACAATAATTATAGTTGGAAATGCCACTACAAACCCAAAACCCCATGCCTTTAACCAAATTGAAATTATCCCCTCCACTAGCCCAACATTAAAAATACTAATTACGAGTGACATTATGCATGACATTAATAAAGACATGAAAAATGAAAACACGTAATTAGTATATTTTTTTGGAATCAATTTTCATATCCTATCTAGTGGGAACATAACAACTCGCAGAAATGCACCGTTATTTATTGGCGTCATTCTCTGGCGCCTTGATTGAATTAAATGTCCTGACACTTATGTTTTTCATTGGATCTGCAACAAACCAAATGCGACCCCGAACCCAACAATAAAACCAATCGCGAAAAACATTAACATTAAATAGCAGATCCACTTTGCACCCTCAGGGTGAGCGAAATTGATGGCCCAACCATGCTTTGGATTTGACTTCGGCACTGACGCTCGACTGTCGCGCTTGCTAAAAAAAATAGTGCTCCAGTTTTCTAGGTTTTCCCACTCTTGTTGGTTTATCTCTTCCTGCTTCATACGCTGATTCATAATCTGTCTTCCCAAAGCCACTTGTCAATGATACTAAGTATAAACCCTCCCTCGAACTCAAGCGGCTATATCGGATTTTTTTAATGAAGAGCCTAACGTCTAACAGCTAACACTCCGTTTTTTGGCGTCATCCAGCCTGGCGTTGATATTCATTTCTAATTGTAGAGGCAAAACATTCTGCTGCTGGGCTAAGATAACGGTCTTTCCCAACCGCCATCACTATATCTCGAGAAGGTGCTGTGCCTTCAAAACGAACATAGCGAATACAGCTATCAGCATTTTCATCAATAGTAATGCGAGGCAGTATTGAGACACCGTACTGTAACTCAATAAGTTGCTTGATTGTGGCGATTTGTGACGCTTGAAATAACACTTTTGGTACAAAATCCCTGTTAAAACAATACTCTTCGACCTGTTGTGTCATACAGTGGATATCTTCCAGTAGAATAAAAGGTAGATCGTTTAAGTCATTAACAGGAATTTCTTTTAGTTTTGCTAATGGATTGACTCGGTGAATTGCGACGTAAAAATCTTCGGAAAATAAGGGCTCAATAGATAAACTGTCGTCGCTAAAAGGAATTCAACTATAATAATATCCAGTTCGCCTCGTATGCTGGCATCAACAATCTCTTCAGATATATCCTCCCTAATGCTAATGGTTGCGTTTGGGAATTTTTCGGACAAGGTCACTAACGCCTTCGGTAAAATAAAAGGCGCCAACGTAGGCAGTATACCCACAGCCACCACACCACCATCCGTTCCACCGATATCATTCACTCGTCGTTTTGCTTCTTCGACCTTACCTAGAATCCCTATAGCTTGCTGGTACATGATTTTCCCTGCATCAGTAAGCAACAATTTTCCCTTCACCCTTGAAAAGAGCTTTTTCCCGATAGAATCCTCTAATTTACCTAACTGTTGACTTATCGATGGTTGTGAAGTGAAACACGCTTCTGCGGCCTTCGTTACACTTCCACTTTCGACAATGGCTACAAAATACTTGAGCTGATGCAAGTGGAAAGGGGTATTTCATGGGGGACTATATTGGCTTAGAAGCAACGATTAAAAGTAAACGGCTCTTTCCAAGTGAGCCTGGGAACTGGGCATATTTCAGCTTTAGCAAACCGGATCATAAGTCTCTAGCCAACAATGTTAAGAAATTGCCTACTACCGCCTGTAATGCTTGCCATGACGCCTCTCCTACGGATGATTTTGTATTTACACAATATTATCCAGTACTTAGAGCTGCGAAAGGTAATCCGAAAGCAACCGGTGGGGCACTGTGATATGAAGGTTTATCAAGCGGTAGGTTCTCTTCTCGTAGGCCTATTAACCCTATTTTCTCTAGAGGTGATCGCCGAGAGCCCACCACCATCAGGCTTCTCTAAATACGTGGACGACCAAGGTAATATCAGATTACCAAAAGACTTTCGTCTGACAATGACCCATCTAGGCTCTTGGTTTGTGCCAGAAGGTGGGGCAAGTGGGTTTCACGATGTCTATACCGATCCGGAAAGTGCACGTTATTTTCGTAGTAACGGCCACTTTCCTGACGGGGCCACGCTTATTAAGGAGCTACGATCCTCGAAGGCTGGGAACTACACAACAGGCAAGGGTGTTAACTATGCAACGAGTGGAATCAAGCAATGGTTTGTGATGATAAAGGATACCCAATTACGGTTTAAGAATAACCCTGCTTGGGGTGATGGATGGGGCTGGGCGCTGATAAAAACCGAAGACACTAACCTTAACGTGTCCAAAAGTTATAAAACAGACTGTCTAGCATGCCATACGCCAGCAAAAAACAAGGACTGGATCTATATTGAAGCTTATCCCACATTAACTGGATCAATGTAACAACTGACTAACAAGTGAAGTATGCGCTTATCAAGGCAATACAATAGGGTAATTATTATGATTGGCATATTATCCATGCCGATCATGATTTTTCTTGCCTATCGTTTACTGCCGGAATCTTCCCCAATTGCACGCGCCAAGGCATTTGTCGAAAATAGAAAGTGTTTAGAATGCCATGTTTACTCCCCGCCTCGCTCACTACCTTCCACAGATTTTGACAACGTCCAACACCCTGAGTACAACGCGTCGGCTCAAGACCTTGAAACTTATTTCGAAGCTATTAGGATCAACATCGAATCAGAAAAGCGAATCACTCAGTATTCTAACGAGTTAACCCAAGGAGAAAAACTCGCTAGAGATTACCACTGTTTTATATGCCATGGTTTATTGGGTCAGGGAGGACAAGAAAACAAAGGTTCATTAAAAGGCTATATACCCGGCTGGTTTGGGCGTGACTTTGACATTCTCATCAACAATGGCAACCCTAACGCGATCCGAGAATGGATAACAAAGGGTATGTACCAAGACCTCATCAACGAACCAGTATTAGGCACTATCGCAGAACACTATTTTGAAAAGCAGGAAATCAATATGCTTCGCCTTTCCACTCTTCCAGAGGAGGAAATCCAACTTCTCGTCAAATACGTTTTGATGATCCATTCTTATGGAGCAATGGACAAGGCTGCCGTTATAACTTATGAGGAAGCTAGCAAAAAATCTCAATAAACTCATGAAACAAAAAGAAACAACAACTAACTCTAATAACATCAACGGAAACAAACCTTCCTTATACTTCCACGCAATAACCACCAAAACTCATAGACCAATAAATGCTATCGCAAGACAAACCAGGGAGGTTTATCGCATACTCGTAGTCATCTGAACGATGTTATAAACAACGTTATGAAATCCGCTCACAAGGCGGGTTCATTAATCCTTGCATGTCCGTGTGATCCACGGGTGTTATCTCAAGGGGAGGTATTATGGGCGCATTTCACACGGCCACAGCGAAACCTGCATTTAATCCAACGGGCACAGAAGGTTTTGCCTTTGTTGAGTTCACCTCGGCACAACCTGATTTATTACATACATTATTCAAAAAGCTGGGGTTTTCGGCTGTATCGAAACACCCACAGAAACCGCTCACCTGGTACCAACAAGGTAACATTCATTTCCTGGTAAATGATCACCCTTACGGGTTTACTGCGGACTTTGAACAACGCCACGGCCCTTCTGCTTGTGCGATGGGGTTTAGTGTCAAAGATGCATCCCAAGCTTACCAATACGCGACTAGTCACGGGGCACAACAATGCTTACCTCGCAGCCTTGAGTTTCAGGTGCCGGCAATCTACGGCATTGGCGACAGTGTGTTATATCTTGTCGATTCAAACAATAATCCGGCAACTCATTCAGGCCATTTCAAAAAACTGCCCTCCTCATCCGAATTTACAAACATTCCCGCCGTCGGTTTACTCGAAATAGACCATCTCACTCATAATGTTTTTCAAGGAAAAATGGATAGCTGGGCAGGTTTTTACCAAGATATTTTTAACTTTCATGAAATACGCTATTTTGACATCAAAGGAAAACACACGGGTTTGTTAAGCCGTGCGATGACCAGCCCCTGCGGAAAAATCAAAATCCCGATCAATGAAGCAACCGATGAGCAATCGCAGATTGAAGAATACTTAAGAGACTATAATGGTGAAGGTATTCAACACATCGCGTTAACCACCAATGACATCTTCGACACGGTTAAACAGCTAAAATCCAATGGCATTGAGTTTATGGCGGTACCGGATAGTTATTACGATATGATCGAACAACGATTACCCGGCCACCAACATGATATTAGTCAACTGAGAGAACATGCCATTTTAATTGATGGTCATAAAGAAAATGGACGCTGGAAGATATTATTGCAAATTTTTACTAGCACCGTTATTGGCCCCATTTTTTTTGAAATCATTCAACGATTGGGTGATGAGGGTTTCGGGGAGGGAAACTTTCAAGCGTTATTTGAAGCCATGGAAAATGATCAAATCCGTCGAGGTATTATTAAACCTGGGTAACGCACATGAAAGATTGGATACGGTTTCCAAAAAGCTCCGGAGAATGCTCGCGACAAGCCCATGCGGACTTCCCCGCAGGAGCGCCCTATGAGCGCGAAGTGAGTCGTGATGGTTTTTTTGGCCCCGCTACACATATCCATCATCGTCATGCCCCTACGGGCTGGAGTCATTGGCAAGGTAACTGCCGACCTCGGGCGTATGATCTAAGCCGGTGGCCACAGCACCAAAATTCACTGTGGCAGGTACAGCCAATTCTACACAATGCAGATTGCCAACTGCAGTTCTGGACATTATCCTCATCCATGCAACAGCTACTACGCAATGCCGATGGTGATCAATTACTATTTGTACATAAAGGTGATGGACAGCTATTTTGTGATTACGGTGAATTGGCATTTTCTGAAGGTGACTATCTACTGATACCCCGCGGTACCCTATGGCGAATTGCCTGTAAAGATGAGATTTCACTGTTCGCCATTGAAGCCACGGATCAACGCTTTTCGTTACCCGACAAAGGGATTGTTGGGCAACATGCCATCTTTGATAGCAATGCCATTATCACGGCGGAGATCAATCAATATTTTCTCGCTCAGCAAGATGAAGAAAGTTGGGACGTTGAGGTTAAACATAACCAACAATTATCCACCATCCGCTACCCTTTCAATCCGCTGGATGCTATTGGCTGGCATGGTGATGTCTGCGCCTTAAAGATCAACTGGCGTGATATACGGCCATTGATGAGCCACCGGTATCACTTGCCCCCTTCTGCTCATAGTACCTTTGTTGCCGATAACTTTGTGGTTTGCACCTTTGTTCCGCGGCCGTTTGAGAGCGACCCTGGAGCATTAAAAGTGCCGTTTTATCATAGTAATGAGGATTATGATGAAATTATTTTTTATCACCACGGTGAGTTTTTTAGCCGAGATCACATTTATCCCGGCATGTTAAGTTTTCACCCAAGGGGTTTTACCCATGGCCCTCACCCTAAGGCTTATAAAAATTCCTTTTCCCAACAACACCAACAAACCAACGAAGTTGCTGTGATGATTGATACACGTAAATCAATGATAGCGACCACCGAAGACGAAGGTTTGCCAAACAACATTGAATGGACTGGCTATGTAGACAGCTGGAAAAGCCATGAAGAATAGGGAGTCCACATCATGAAACTTGCAACTCAACATAACGGTAGTCGAGATGGTCGGTTGCTGGTTGTCTCTCGAGATATGCAACATGCCATTGCTGTCCCCAACATTTCCCCGACGTTACAATATGCCATTGAAAACTGGCAACATTGCGCCCCCTTGCTAAATGACAGGTACCAACAGCTAAATCTAGCTAACGACCCAAACAACCCTTTAAACAATCCTTTAAACAACCCACCAAACGATAATATAAAAAACATGAACAACATCATTGATTTCACTCAGTGCAAGCTCATGTCACCTTTGCCTCGATGTTATCAATGGGTAGACGGTAGTGCTTATGTTAATCATGTAGAGCTCGTACGAAAAGCCAGAGGTGCCGAGATGCCTGATTCATTCTGGCAAAGCCCCCTTATGTATCAGGGTGGCGGCGATAGCTTTCTGGGTCCAACGGAAAACATCCCACTAATGAATGTAGATTGGGGGCTCGACTTAGAAGCGGAAATTGCCATTATCACTGATGATGTAGCAGAAGGAACAAGCGTAAAAAATGCAGAACAACACATCAAGCTGTTTATGTTGGTGAACGATATCTCACTGCGGAATTTAATTCCTGAAGAGTTAGCCAAAGGTTTTGGTTTTTTTCAGAGCAAACCTTCCAGCAGTTTCAGTCCCGTGGCCGTTACCGCGGATGAACTAGGTGATGCTTGGAATGGAAAAAAACTACACTTGCCTTTAACAAGCCATATAAACGATATGCTATTTGGTAAACCTAACGCAGGCATAGATATGACATTTGATTTCCCTACCCTAGTAAGTCATGCATGCAAAAGCCGACGTTTAATTGCGGGTAGCATTATTGGATCTGGCACGGTATCAAATTATGATCGCAGCAACGGATCATCCTGTATTGCGGAAAAACGTATGTTAGAGAAAATTGCCACTGGAAGTATGGTCACACCATTTTTAACTGACGGAGATAACATTTGTATAGAAATGTTTGATAACAACGGTGTATCTATTTTTGGTGCTATTAAACAGCGGGTAGTATCACAATGATTTTATACAGCTACTTTCGATCCAGTGCCGCTTACCGGGTACGTATTGCGTTAAACATCAAAGATATCAACTACAGTATAAAACCCATTCATCTACTGAGGTCTGGAGGGGAACAACATCATCCTGAATTCCATAAAATAAACCCACAAAATTTAGTGCCGGTACTCACTCATAACAACCAGAACATAAGCCAATCTCTTGCTATTATGGAGTATCTGGAAACATACCAGCCAACCCCATCATTATTTCCAGAGAACACCAACAATAAAACTGCCTCCCAAGAATTTTCACTTATGATTTGTTGTGATATACATCCTCTCAATAATTTACGAGTACTAAATTATCTAAAACACGGTAAAGCGTCAGAAATTGATGTCACTCAATGGGTTCAACATTGGATCAATGAGGGGTTTTCCGCCCTGGAGACAAAAATTTCATCCACAAAAAGTAACGATGAAGGACGATACTGTTTTGGGGACACCGCAACGATCGCTGACTGCTGCCTAATCCCACAGATTTACAATGCATTACGTTATGATGTCGATATGTCGAAATATCCGACACTTAATAAGGTATACCAACACTGCCTGGCACAACCTGATTTTCATCAAGCTGCACCAGAACAACAAACCGATTACCCTGACTAGTGCAATCGATCCCGATCTCGATCCAAACCACTCCAAAATGCATAAACACCATCTAGCATTTCATTGCCAATACGAACAAAAGCATTTTCATCGACATTAAAGTTAAAGTAATAACTTTCCAATTCTTGTTGCGTATGATGAGCGTGATTAGCTTCCAACCGACTGTGCCAAGAAAAAAAGGTTAACGGCAGCTTCTCCATGTGATGGCTGCTTTTATAACGATTTAGCCCCGAAACCAACTGATCCCAAAATCCTGCGGAAGCCCAATTCTCAACGGCATAAGAGGCGGCTGTAGAGGTTTGGTAATCTTCGCTACCATATAAGCGAATCAATTCATCACAAAAGAATAAGGTGCTAGGCTTTCCCCTCCCCCTTTTTCCTAACAATCTAAAATCCAACCCTAACTTTTCCGCCATGCGAACGAGTAGTTCAAAGTGTGCCGCACGAAAATGAAATCTACCTCCTTCAATAGACCCTTCTAAACCACCAAGATCTCGATCTCCTGAGCCAGAGAGACCGCCAGTTGAAGAAGGATGTTTCTTATCATTAAATAACACACCCAACTCATTCGCCAAAATCTCTTTTGACGCTCTCATCTCATCAATAGTATCGGCATTCAGCATTTTCTGAAGCTGTGCCACTAAAAATTGATTTGAAAAAACACTGAATTGAATAATAAAATATTTTACCTGTGCGTCGTTTAAAACGGCATTAGAAAACCAATGCGTGTACGGATTATGGGTAATCACTTGATGGGTTAACATTTCATTATTGATACGTTTCTGGAACGCAAGAAACGCTTCTGCTTTTCCTAGTTCATAACTGCCATTATCCAAATTTTCTAACGTTGCATCGGTTAACCCAACCAAATGATGTTGTTCTGCAAAATCACTTAAACGAGACTGTTCCATCGCTGTTCTCCCGATTATTAATTGTGTTAGACCTATTTTACCTAAGGCTTTGAGATGCTATAAATACCGATCGGTACTAACAATATCTCTGTAAATTACAATATGATGTAAGCAGCGCACCTGAAACCGACGCTAACACCTCAACCAAGCCCGTATAGGTGAAATTATTATTGCGCGCTACAATGGAGTGATTAGTTCAGTTTTTTATACCGCTAAAAGAATTTTTTCTCCGTCGAGAGTAACGCTAAAGGTTTTCGTGCAGCCGGTGTCATGGCCCTGGGCTTCGCCGTCTTCTAAGCTAATTACCCAGTTGTGCAATGGACAGGTCACGTGGTTTCCATGAACAATGCCCTGGGATAGTGCCCCTTGTTTATGTGGGCACTGGTCATGCAGCGCAAACACGGTATCTTTTGCGGTACGAAAAATGGCAATATCGCCATCTTTCGTTGTGACGATACGCGAACCCTGGCGGGGAATATCATTCAAGTTACCGATTTCAATCCACTTGCTCATGATGTTGTTCCCTAAGTTGTTTCCTAATCAGTAATCAATGTATTAAGGGGCTGCCCGTTTTATGTTAGTTGATGACTTTTAACGGTATAAAATCAATGACATCGACACCCTTGCTAGCGCGTTCTGCCCACGGATCGTCTTGGGCATACTTTTGCGATTCGAGGAATCGATTATGAAATTCTTTACGTTTGTCGTCATTTTCAATTAACTCTTCTTTAATGTAATTTAAGCCGACACGCTCAATCCAAGGTGCAGAACGTTCATTGTGGTGGCCTTGCTCACGATACATCTGCATAAAGGCCCCTGCGTATTCAATGACCTCAGCTTCGGTGCTAACCTTGGTTAAAAAGTCGCTGACTCGCACCTTCATACCGCCGTTGCCTCCGACATAAAGCTCCCAACCTGAATCCACTGCGACGACACCAAAATCTTTAATGGTTGCCTCGGCACAGTTACGTGGGCAGCCGGAAACAGCAATTTTAACCTTTGCAGGAGTCCAAGAACCCCAGGTCATTTTCTCGATTTCAATACCCATGGCCATTGAATCTTGGGTACCGAAACGGCAGTGGGTTGAACCCACGCAGGTTTTAACCGTTCGCAATGATTTACCATAGGCGTGACCAGACACCATTCCAGCATCGTTCAGGTCTTTCCAAATATTAGGCAGGTCTTCTTTCTTAACACCTAATAAATCAATACGTTGCCCTCCCGTCACTTTTACGGTGGGTACGTTATATTTTTCTGCAGCATCCGCGATGGCGCGTAATTCTGCAGGGGTTGTTAAACCACCCCACATTC